>JAZSJF010000074.1:0-2600 GCA_045534195.1 Clostridia bacterium
ATAAAGCCCGCCTGACAAAAACGGCATCCCCTTATACATCCTCTGAACACTTCAAGCATAATTCTGTCGTGTACTATCTCCTGGAAAGGAACTATAAATCTGTCAGGATAATAGGCGTCATCCATATTTGCAATTATTCTTTTTTTAACTTTATCAGGTGCCTCACTCTGATTTTTTGTAATTGATTTGATTGTACCGTCTGCATTGTACTCTATATCATAAACTGACGGAACATATATTCCCTGAATACCTGCAATGGCTTTCAAAAACTCAATTCTTGACTTGCCCTCTTTTTTCCACTTGATATAGGCATCTGTAACTTCGTTGTTGACTTCTTCTCCTTCGCCGAGAATGAAGAAATCTGCAAAATCTGCAATTGCTTCCGCACTGTAAGCACAAGGCCCGCCAAACACTACAAAGGGATCATTTTCACCTCTGTCTTTTGATTTATACGGAATACCCGCGAGATCAAGCATATTTACAATATTTGAATAACTCATCTCATATTGAAGAGTAAATCCCACCATATCAAACTCTTTCACAGGAGTATGGGTTTCAAGAGAGAAAAGCGGTATATTTTCTTTTCGCATTTCTTCTTCCATATCCACCCACGGTGCAAAAACCCTTTCACAATATGTGTCAGGTCTGTCATTCAACATATGATATAAAATTTTCATCCCCAGATGACTCATACCAACTTCGTATACATCGGGAAAACAGAAGGCAAATCTGAATGAATACTCACCTTCTTTTTTGTGAACACTGTTGTATTCGTTTCCGATATATCGTGTAGGTTTTGTTACTTTGGGAAGAATTCTTTTTAGTTTGTTTTCCATTTTTGTACCTCGTTTAATAATATCAGTTTATGTTTAAAAAATTTACATACATTATAAAATTGGTCAGACTCTATATACTATAAATCTCGTTGCCGTAAGACAACATATCGAGTGCAAAGCACATCTCATCCAAGATGAAATCATTATACAACATATTGTATAAATTATCAAGCATATTATATTTAAAAGTACAAATTATATCTTTTTTGTACAATATCACTATTGCAATTTTTTAAAAAAGGTGTAGAATAAAGATAACCAACGAAAAGAGGGATTTATATGGCTAAGACAAACAAAGATATGTGCAACGGTCCGTTATTGAAACAGATGATTCTGTATACAATACCCATAATTCTTACAGGTATTCTGCAATTGCTTTTTAACGCGGCAGATCTTATCATAGTAGGAAGATTCGGCACAAGCGGAAGCAACGCGGTTGCCGCCGTAGGTGCAACAAACTCACTCACAAACCTTATGCTCAACTTCTTTATAGGTTGCTCAGTGGGAAGTGGTGTGGCAGTGGCACAGGCAATCGGAAGCCAGGACAAAGAAAGAATACACAGAAGCATACACACCGCAATTCCTCTTGCAATTATAAGCGGTGTATTCTTAAGTATTGTAGGTGTGCTTTTTTCTGAAAAGATGCTGAGATTGATGTCTACACCTGATGAAATACTTCCTTTGTCGTCGTTGTATATGAAAATTTATTTTTCGGGTATAGTTTTCAGTCTTGTATATAATTTCGGCGCGGCAATACTCCGTGCAATGGGCGAAACAAAAAAACCGCTGATTTATCTTTCGATATCAGGTGTATTAAATGTAATACTCAATATATTTTTTGTAATGGTATTTCACCTTGATGTAGCAGGCGTTGCCCTTGCAACAATTATTTCCCAGGCTTTGTCTGCAAGTCTTGTAGTTCTTGCGCTTATAAGAAGAAATGACGATTGCAAACTGGAAATCAAAAAACTGAAAATCCATCCTTATGCACTGAAAAGGATTCTTTCGGTAGGTATCCCCGCCGGAATACAGGGATGTATGTTCTCAATATCAAATGTAATAATACAGTCGTCTATAAACTCTCTGTCACATATTCCCGGTCTTGTGGCAGGCAGTGCGGCAGCGGCCAGTATAGAAGGTTTTGTATACATTACACTCAATGGATACTATCATACTGCTATGAATTACACCGGGCAAAACTTCGGCGCAGGCAAACTGAGAAGAATCAAAAAAATAGTGGGTATATCACTGTTTCTTGTTACAGTTACCGGGATATTGATCGGGTTCCTTGTTAACTTCTATTCAAAGGAACTTCTCTCCCTCTACATATCAGACTCTGCCGAAGCAATAAAGCAGGGAACAATAAGAATATCCATACTGGTTGTCCCCTATTTCCTTTGTGGAATGATGGAAATAGCAACGGCTACCCTAAGAGGAATGGGTATATCTGTCACACCTATGATTATGTCTATCCTGGGTGTATGCGGAATAAGAATAATGTGGATATTTACAATTTTTCAACTTCCCGCATTCCACACTCCTGAGTCACTTTATATATCATATCCGTTTTCATGGATTGCAACATTTGTATTTCAGTTTGCGGCGTTTATATTTATTTACAGGAAAAAAAGAAAGCAATATAAAGAAACCGAAAATATATAAAAAATGACGGAATATGCCGTCATTTTTGTTCTCTGTGATTAAGTTTAACATATATTTCAGGATCAATGGTTTTGCCGTCTTCAAAAATGCAGAAATGAAGAT
>JAZSJF010000227.1:0-2592 GCA_045534195.1 Clostridia bacterium
CGCAATAGAGAGTGTTTTTTCTCAGAGTATATCCGACTGGGAACTTATTATAGTAAATGACGGTTCAAAGGACAATACCATAAATGTCCTTGAAAAGTACCGCGATAACGAAAAAATAACAATTATTTCCAAGATAAACGAAGGTGTTTCCGTTGCAAGAAATACAGGTGTGAAAGCGTGTAAAGGGGAGTATATTGCATTTCTTGATGCAGATGATATATGGCATACCGATCATCTTGAAGTAATGAGCAACCTTATAAAAAAATACCCCGATGCAGGATTTTACGGTACTTTTACCCGATGCGAACTTGTAAACGGAGAAATGATAGAAGAGTGCAATTTCTTCAAAGACAGAGAAGATGATGTGTATCTTGAAGACTTCTTTGAGGAATATAATAAAGATAAATCTGCAAAGATGTTTACGGTCATCACCACTTGTGTTACAAAAGAGGCTTTCAGTAAGTCAGGCGGATTCCCCGTAGGATGCAAAATCGGTGAAGACCTTGAAATGTCTTTGAGAGTTGCGGCATATTATCCTGTTGTCTTGTCAAAAAAGGCAACCGCTACATACAAAAAAGAATATTCTACCGCAACAAAAGATATATCCTTTGATCCCGACTGGGGATTTTTTGAAGGTGTAAAGAAAATATATGATGATAACAGTATCACAGAGGCAAAGAGAGAAAATATCCGCAAGGTAATGGAGTGGTTTTCTATGAGAAGATTCCGTCATTATCTTATAGATGGCAGAAAAAAGGAAGCAATGTCTGTATATAAGGCGCTTGATAAGAAACAACTGTCAGCAAAGGACAGAATCATAAATACAGCATTGTGTTTTATGCCCGTCAGCCTTGTGAAAAAAATATTCATTTTGAGATGGAGGGGGCAGGCATGATTATAATGCAGGAAAAACTGCAGGAATTGATTGACGAATTAAAAATCGCAAATGCAGAAACATTTTATCACACTATCCATGTGAAAACCTATGTTTATAAAATGCTTAAAGTTATGAATGCAGACGGGTTTACTTCATACTCCCAGCAGGAAATAGAATTTATATGTAAAGGTGCTATCCTTCACGATATCGGCAAACTTTTTGTAAAGAATTTTATTCTTACCAAGGACAGTTTTCTTACCGAAGAGGAAAGAGATGAAATGATTGAACATCCTCGTCTTGGCTTTAATGCCATTGAAGAATATCTCTTTGAGGATGAATATGAGATTATAAAAAATATATGTCTTTATCATCACGAAAGAGAAGACGGTAACGGATATGAACAAAAAACGAATCTGCCTGTATATGTTCAGGCAGTTGCGGCATGTGATGTGTATGATGCACTTACCAGTGACCGTGTATACCGCGCAGGTCTTAGCAGAGATGTGGCGCTGGAGGTTATATCAGAGGGCAAGAGCGGATATTTTGATAAGAAAATTATTAAATATCTTAAACTTGCGACAGAATGATTGAGAAGGAGAAAAAATGAGATTTTTTAACTCTTTGAGAAACAGTGCATTTGCTCTTATCGGGCAGATAATAACCATACTTTTCGGATTTATTGTAAGATGGTTTTTTATTCATACATTAGGTCAGGATTATCTTGGCGTTAACTCTGTTATGGAGAGTATGCTTATGCTTCTTTCCATGACAGAACTTGGTATCGGTTCATCTGTTGCATTTGCACTGTATAAACCTATAGACGATGATAACAGACCGAAAATCGCCGCATATATGTCTTTTTACAGAAAGACATATCATATTATCGGTCTTTTGACACTTGTAGTAGGACCTATGCTGATTCCGTTTATGCACTTTTTTACAAAGGAAGCGGCAGACATAGACGGTCTTACACTGATATACATACTGTTTTTGGCAAACACAGTGCTGAGTTACTTTTTTGCATACAAAAGAACTCTTATAAATGCCTGTCAGCAAAGTTACATAAACAGTCTTAGTGAAGACGGGTTTGCTCTGATAAAATATGCATTGCAGATTGTGTCACTTACCGTATATAAAAGTTATATCGGTTATCTGGTGATAAACATAGTCTGCTCTGTTGCAGCAAATGCTGTCATCTCATATATCTGTGACAAAAAACATCCGTATCTTAAAGAATACAAAAATGAAAAACTTACAAAAGAGGATAAGGACGGGCTTAAGACAAGTATCATATCACTTATGTATCAGAAGGTGGGAGCAAAACTTGTTACAGGTACTGACAACCTTATGATATCTTATGCAAAACTTACCCTTATGGGCATATACAGTAACTATTCTATGGTGGTAAGCATTGTATCAAGAGTGGTGCACAATGTAATGCGCTCTGTAATGGGTAGTGTAGGCAATCTTATGGTTCAGGATGATAAAGAACTCAAGTGCAAAGTGTATGAGGAATTTGTCTTTGCAACATTTGGATTTTATTTCTTTATATCCATTGGTTTTTCGGCTTGCCTCGAAAGATTTATAGCACTGTGGGCAGGTCCTGACTGGGTTCTTTCGCCCCTTGTTACATTTGTTGTTATTCTCAATTTCTTCCTTATGGGAATGAGACAACCTAACATTGTTATTATAGAAGTTGCCGGATTGTTCAATGA
>JAZSJF010000300.1:0-2435 GCA_045534195.1 Clostridia bacterium
ATAGAAAAATCGTATATAGGCATAGATTTCTGTTGTCTTGACAGAAAATTGTTCAATGCAGACAAATGCTATGACTTACTTGGACAAACAGGCATCAAGTACGCTCGATGTCAGACCGGATGGTCAAGATGTGAAAAACAAAAAGGAATATATACATTTGAATGGCTTGATAATATAATAGATAATCTATGCGCCCAGGGTGTAGAGCCATGGCTTAATGTTGGCTACGGGAATCCTGTATATATGCCGGATTTACCAAACCCTACAGGTGTAGGATGTGTTCCATTGTACTATGGCGAAGAAACTCTCGAAGCCTGGAAAAACTTTGTACACGAAATTGCAAACCGCTACAACGATCGCGTTAAATACTACGAAATATGGAATGAACCTCAACAGGCACAATTCTGGTATCCTTCCGCCCCTGACGGCAAGGAATATGCAAGACTTGTAAATATTACCGCAGAAGTTATCCGTTCTGTGCAGCCTGAAGCAAAGATAGTCGCAAATACCGTATCCCCTGCAATCTTCGACTATATAAACGACTTCCTTGATAATGTAGATAAAAAGTATCTCAATGTATTCTCTTACCACGTATATACAAAAGTTCCTGAATTCAGGACTACCGAAGCAACAGCTCATCTTCGGAAGATGCTTAAACAAAAAGACTTTGAAAACATAGAACTGTGGCAGGGAGAATCAGGATACCCATCCTGGGCTTATGAAGGTCATTGGCTTGTGAAGGAAGGTTGCAATGACGAATTGGCACAATCAGTCTATATGACAAGAAGATATTTTACAGATGTATATGACGGGGCGAAATTAAGCTCATATTTCCAGATGGCAGATATGTGGGAAAAGCCTTATGCAAAAGTATCTGATGTAATCAAAAAGCCTGCTGCACACGGAATACTCAACGGGCTTACTTATACACCAAAAAAATCTTACCAGACAATTACATATTTATCTGCAATTTTTGGCGGAGATATAAAGCCGTCGGATGATTATATGCTTCTGAACACATTATCCGAATCACCGATTGATCTGATTGCTTGTCAGAAAATGACTTTCTCAAAAAACGGCATACCGCTTTATGCATATTATTATCCATCAGATTTGTCTAAACACATCGAAATAACATTTGATGCAACAATAAGTGTATTAAATAAATTTGACGAGCCTGTGCTTATCGATCCCATAAGTGGTGATATATATGAAGTTTGTGAGCCTGAATTCAGACGAGGCTTCGGATATAATTATAATTTACCTATAAAAGAATATCCTTTGATTCTTACAGACAAAAAAACTTATGAAATAATATAAAAAATTTTTTCAGTTATTAAATCAGATTAAATATCAGGAGCGATAAAAATGATAAAAATCGGCAAAATAAAAACTCACTCATCCAAAGAATTAAACACATCTTTTGTAAGCATAGGATTTGAATGCGTAGACAGAGATCTTATAAATCCGGACAAGTGTTATGATGCAATAGCAGAATGCGGAATAAAATTTGCAAGATGTCAGACAGGATGGGCAAAATGCGAAAAAGAAAAAGGAATTTATGATTTTACCTGGCTTGATGAAATGGTCGACAATCTTATAAAAAGAGGTGTCACACCATGGTTTAATGTAGGCTACGGAAATCCTGTATATCAGACAGATGCACCAAACCCCACCGCGGTAGGTTGCGTGCCTACTCTTTATGATGATGAAACACTTGACGCCTGGATTAATTATATAATAGAAATAGCAAAAAGATACAAAGGCAAGGTAACGGATTATGAGATATGGAACGAGCCTTCTCTCCCCCATTTCTGGCATCCGGGTGCACCATCAGGCAAAGAATATGCCCGACTTGTAAAAATAACAGGAGAAACTATCAAAGAAATCAACCCAAATGCAAGAATCGGCGCCTGTATGGATTCCGGTGCAGGATTTAACTTCTTTCCTTTTGCAATTGATTTTTGCAGCAATATAACAAAAAATGATTTTGATTTCTTTTCTGTACATTCTTATACAAAGACACCTGAAGCATTGAATTCAGTAAACAGATATTCATATTTAAGAAAAATATTTAATAACAACGGCTTGTCAGATATAAGATTCCGTCAGGGGGAAGCAGGTTATCCTGCATATATCCCGGAAGAAATGAAAGGATGCACATTTACACCTCCCGAAGGCAATACATCTGACAGACAGATGTGCACATGGATGATGAGAAGATATTTCATAGATAAATCCCTTGATATGGAATTAAGTTCCTGGTATCAGATTGCAGATGCAAGCGAAAAACCTTATCAGATGCTTAAAGAAATATGGACATCCCCACCTCATTACGGAATACTTGAAGGGAAAACATACAAAAAAGGGACTGCGTATTATGTAGTGCAGAGAATTACAGCGTTTCTTGAAGACGTTGAAAGTGCAGATTATTA
>JAZSJF010000028.1:0-2224 GCA_045534195.1 Clostridia bacterium
AAGGATTGCTCTTTAAAAAAGGCGAAATAGTGAAAAAAATTCCCGAAAACCAACTTTTTGATGCAATTAAGAAGGAAATTGATGAATTTTAGTGAAAAACTGTTGCAAGTTACAACGAAATGTGCTAAAATATATTGGAATTTTTAGTAAGATTAAGGAGAAATCATATGAGATTATCTAAATATTTAGTGCCAACATTAAGAGAAGTTCCTGCTGAAGCAGAGATTGTAAGCCATCAGTTGATGCTTCGTGCAGGTATTATGAGAAAACTCGCTTCAGGCGTGTATTCATATCTGCCTATGGGACTTCGTTCACTTAAAAAAGTGGAAAATATCATCAGACAGGAAATGGACAAAGAAGGTGCAATCGAAGTTCTTATGAGTGCACTTCTTCCTGCAGAAAGTTATCAGGCATCAGGAAGATGGGATGTTTTCGGTCAGAGTATGTTCCGCTTGAAAGACAGATCAAACAGAGATTTCTGTCTCGGACCTACACACGAAGAAATTTTTACAGATACTGTGAAGTCGATTGTCAAATCATACAAGCAACTTCCTGTAACTCTCTATCAGATTCAGACTAAATACCGTGATGAAGCAAGACCTCGTTTCGGTGTTATCAGAAGCAGAGAGTTTATCATGAAAGATGCTTACAGTTTTGATAAGGACGAAAAGGGACTTGACGAATCATATCAGAAGATGTACAGAGCATACAGAAGTGCTTTTGACAGACTTGGTATGGACTACATTATAGTAGATGCTGATTCAGGTGCTATGGGTGGAAGCGGTTCTCAGGAATTTATGGTTAAATCCGAAATCGGCGAAGACTCAATTGCATTCTGTGATGCTTGCGGATACAGTGCAAATATTGAAAAAGCACTTTGTGTGGCTGAAGAAAATCAGAACAAAGAAGAAATGAAAGAACTCAGCAAAGTTCACACACCAAATGCAGGTACTATTGAAGAATTGGTAGCATTTCTCAATACTACTGCAGATAAGTTTGCAAAGACTCTTATCTACAAAGCAGAAGACAAACTAGTTGCTGTTATGGTAAGAGGCGACAGAGAAGTAAACGAAGTCAAACTTGCCAACTATCTCGGTGTGACAGAAGTAGAACTTGCTCCTGCTGCCGATGTATGTGAAGTGACTAATGCAAGAGTAGGTTTTGCAGGTCCTGTAGGACTCAAGATTGATGTTATCTGCGATAATGAAGTGGCAAATATGCAGAACTTCGTTGTAGGTGCAAATGAATCTGATTATCACTTTATCAATGTAAATATAGAAAGAGATTTCACACCAACTCATATCGGTGATTTCAGAAATATTGAAAAAGGCGACAAGTGTCCTCTTTGCGGCAAACCTATTGATATCTGCAAGGGTATTGAGGTAGGGCATATATTCAAACTCGGTACAAAGTATTCCAAGGCTCTTGAATGTACATTCCTTGACGAAAACGGCAAGGCTCAGGTGCCGATTATGGGTTGCTACGGTATCGGTGTTTCAAGATGTATTGCTGCTATCGTTGAAGAACACAGTGACGACAAGGGTATTATATGGCCTATGAATGTTGCTCCTTTCCACGTAAATATTGTATGTGCCAATATGAAGGATGAGGATGCAGTGAAATTAAGTGAAGAACTTTATACAAAGTTTGTTGAGAATGGCGTTGAAGTTATTTATGACGACAGAAACGAAAGAGCAGGGGTTAAGTTTAACGATGCAGACCTTATCGGTATTCCAATCAGAATCACTGTTGGTAAGAAGGCAAAAGAAGGCATCGTTGAATACAAATTGAGATGCTCTGATGAAATACTTGAAGTAAATGCAACTGATGTTGTAAAGATGGCTATGGACGAAATTGCGGACAAGCTTAACTAATATTTGAAAGGAACTGATTATAAATGTCAAAAGCAAGAACAAGATTTGCACCAAGCCCCACAGGGTATATGCATATCGGTAACTTAAGAACTGCTTTGTATGCATATCTTCTTACAAAAAATCTTGGTGGTGATTATATTCTTCGTATAGAAGATACAGACCAGGAAAGATATGTGGAAGGTGCAGTTGATCTTATATACCGTACAATGAAAGAAACAGGTCTTAAGCACGACGAAGGTCCTGATGTAGGCGGAGATTACGGCCCGTATATTCAGAGTGACAGAATGAGCATATACAAAGAATATGCAGAAAAACTCGTTGAACTCGGCGGTGCTTACTACTGCTTCTGC
>JAZSJF010000199.1:0-5947 GCA_045534195.1 Clostridia bacterium
TATGACGAATGGTCCAACAAATGGATTGCAGAAGAGTTGTACGCCATAAAGGCAAAAACAAATCTCAAAATTATTCTTGCTCATGCAGAAAGATACATACAGGACAAAAAGGATTTTGAAATTATACAATCATATTTCAGATTTTCTTCGGTAATTCAGATAAATATGGAATCTTTTCTTGTAAGAACGGGACGGAAATGGATAAAGAAATTTATAAAGCACAACTGTGCTGTTATTGTTGGTTCTGATTGCCATTCAGCCAGTAGAAGAAAGCCTTGTATGGATGAGGGTTTCCGTATGATAGAAAAGAAGTTTGGCAAAGAATACAAAGATGCATTTATAGAAAATGCAAAGGTAATACTTGATTTGTAGCAGGGGATGTAAAATGTTTTTTACACCCCCGTTATTTTTGATAAAGGAAGATATATATGAAACTTACAGAAAGACTTATGACCATACTGGATGTAATCGGCAAGTGTGATGTAATAGCGGATATAGGTACAGACCATGGTTATATTCCCATTTATTGTGTAAAAAATAATATGGCAGAGAAAGCAATTGCCTGTGATGTAAATCAGGGACCATTGGATATTGCAAAAGATAATATAAAAAAATATGATTTGGAAGACAAAATTTCTGTAAGACTTTCTGACGGTCTTAAAGGACTTAAACGGAGTGAAGCCGATGTGATAGTAATTGCAGGTATGGGCGGACTTCTCATAAATTCTATTCTGGAAGACGGGAAGGATGTTGTTGATTTTTCTTCCCGTCTTATACTTCAGCCTATGATTGCGGTAAAGGAAGTAAGGAAATATCTTTATGACAACGGATATGAAATTACAAAAGAAAAAATTGCAAAAGAAGGACAGAAATTATACAATATCATTGAAGCCAAGAAAACCGGCAAAAAACTTACCTATGATGAATTTGATATTGTAGTGGGAAGATATCTTTCTGAACAAAAAGATGAACTTTTTGAACCATATGTCAGGGCAAAAATGTATACACTCCAAAAGATTATAGATGGTATTTCCGCTTCAAAGGATAAAGAAGGACTGGAAGAATATATAAAAGAACTTGAACTTTTTAAAAAAGTCTTGTAAATTCATATGAAAGGGAATGGTCTGTGATGATAACCGTAAAGGATATTGCAACAAAAATCGAAGAACTTGCACCTCTTTCTCTCAGTGCAGATTTTGACAATACAGGACTCCTTGTAGGACGGTATGATAAAGAGGTAAAAAAGATACTTGTGACACTTGATGTGGATGAAAATGTGTGTTATGAAGCAATAAGAGAAGGGGCAGACCTGATTATATCCCATCATCCTGTTATGTTTCACGCCACGAAACGGCTTACCGAAAGCACTCCTATGGAAAGGTATCTGAGAAATCTTATATCCAATGATATATCCCTTTATTCGGCTCATACAAATCTTGACTGTGCAAAAGGCGGTATAAATGACTATATGGCGGATATGCTTGGGATAGAAGATACCACTGTTATAGAAGAAGTATACAGTGAAAAGGGTATAAGCGAAGGTTTCGGAAGATGCGGCATACTCAAAGATAAAAAAACTCTCGCCGAGGTAATAGAACTTTACAAAAACAAGTTTGATGTATCGGTAGTAAGATATGTTGGTGACGAAAATCGCCTGATAAAAAAAGTCGCAGTAAATACCGGTGGCGGTGCATTTGCACTGGACAGTCTTATCGGCACAGATGTGGATTTGTTTATAAGCGGAGATTTTAAGTATAATCAGTTCAGAGATGCTTATGAAAATAATCTGTGTATTATAGATGCATTTCATTATGACAGTGAAAAGATTTCTATGAATTTCTTTGAAGATTATATCGGCAGACATTTCCCTGATGTGGATGTGATTAAATCAAAAGAAAATATCCGTGTGACAAAATACAGTCTGTGATTTGACAAACGGATACCAAAATGTTATATTAATTCAGTGAGTAAGTCAGACAGTCGCGTGTACAGTGCCGAAAGGCCGTATATGAGGAAAGTCCGGGCATCGCAGGGCATGGTGCCGGAGAAATCCCGGTGGACGCGACTCTAAGGAAAGTGCAACAGAAAATTACCGCCCAGATTCTGGGTAAGGGTGAAAAGGCGAGGTAAGAGCTCACCGCGGGTTGGGTAATCAACCCGGCGTGTAAACCCCACCTGATGCAACACCGTATAAGAGATATTATGTTGACCCGACAATCTCAGAGGTGGCTTGAACTGTGTGGAGACATACAGTGTAGATAGATGACTGTCCAATACAGAACCCGGCTTATAGATTTGCTCATACCAAAAAATAACCCCATCAGGGACTGTCCCTGATGGGGTGTTTTATTTGTTGAGTATAAATATTGATGAAGAAAGAAGTGTAGCAAAACCCAGCCACGCAGAAAGAATCCAGAGTATTATTCCTGCAATTCTGTTTTGCTCAAAAAACGCTTTCCCCACATATACGGACAGAATAAACGAGGTTATTATCACAATAAGTGATATAAGGTCCAGTTCAAAATTAAAATAAAGAATCGGCCATATAAACAACAATGCTATAAGGTACAGATATTTCTTTACTGCATCCTTTACCCCCGGCATATCCAATCCGTCTTTCAGTATCAGAAAGAGTCCTATGCCTATCAGTGGGTAGAGTATCGCCCATACAATCCCAAACACATTTGAGGGCGGTGCAAAGAATGGTTTTGTAAGTTCGTTATACCGTCCCATTGAATCCATGGTGATAAGTGCCGAAAGCCCTGCGGGAATCAGTGTTACTGCAAGGGATATAAGCAAGGTTTTTAAGTTTTTTAAGTTAAAGGTTTTTATCATAACACACCTCCATATAACAGTTATATTCAGTATTCTTTATTTATATTACACTTTTTTAATAATTTAAAAAAATAAATTATCATAAGTACTGCCGATATTACAAGCATACAGTCAGAAAAATCTGCACCTGATTGCACACTGTGAGAGCAACATCTGAGAGGATAAAAGCATATAATCATATATGTAAAAAGAGATGACAAAGCCCCCTGACATATTTTTGCATAAACAAACGGAAGAACGGTGAGTCCCGAGCCTGATATTACACTTTTTGTCTGAAACAGTACACATATTCCGCCAAACCCCAGAAGAAAAGAAGTTATTATAAGTTTCAGTTGCAGAGTTAGTGAATACATATCGGATATATTTTTGATTGCACAGGTAACTTCGGTAAGTGAACATACGGTAAGTCTCAGTATTTTTAAATCTGTGGGTATAATATCATTTATAATTGTGCATATCGCCGAGAAAAATATTATATATCCGCAAATGTTAAGAACTGTAATCACACTGTTTTCTATCGAGCGGGTAAAGTATGGAGTGTTTGTATCGGTATGATATTTAGAATATGAAACAGTATCCCGTCTTGTGGCAATACCTATTACAATTGCCGACAGAATATGGGAGATGTAAAGAATTGTGCCGTATTTAATGTCAGAAAACATCCCGTATCCCACTGCACCGATTACAAACAACGGACCTGAATTGTTGCAAAAAAGAATAAGTCTTTTTCCTTCCTCTGTTGAAATTTTTCTGTCCTTTATCATATCCGATATGCATTTTGCACCTACGGGATAACCGCACAGTATTCCCGTCACAAACAGAAATGAACCGTTTTCTGAAGTCAGAAACATTCTCTTTGTCAGGGGATGAATTATTTTTCCCACATATTCCGCACTGCCTGACATAGTCATCATTCCCGATAATACCAGAAAGGGGAAAAGCGACGGAATGACGGTGTAAATGCATAAATCTACAGATTCTCTTATTCCGTTTGTAATATCTTTTGAAAAAACCACCGTAAAAATCATAGTAATCAAAAGAATAACCCACATATGTTTTTTCATTACATCACCTCGTATCATAAAATATATATTACATCATATATTTAAATAGACTAAAAATCCGGGAGGAACAAAATGTCATTAGGGTGGAAAAAACGCTATATCACACTGGTGGAAAATACTAAAATATCCACCTATGACCGACCTTTTTTGAGCATGGTGTCAGATGAGGAAATACGGGTGGAAAATCATCAGGGGATTGTAGAATATACTTCATCTGAAGTTGTTATAAAAACACTTAAGTTTTTTGTAAAAGTTGTTGGCGAAAATCTTTCAATAGACAGTCTTACAAGAGAAGATGTGAGCATAACGGGCAAAATAAAATCCGTTGATTTTGAAATGATATGAGGTGTGGGTTTGATAAACCTTTTAAAAAGTCTTAAGGGATATGTTAATATACGGGCGGAAGGTTTCTTTGTTGAAAAATTTTTAAATCTGTGCTCGGAGAGTAATATTTATATCTGGGATGTAAAAAATATAAGTGAAAATGTGTATACACTTTCAATGAGTATAAAGGCATTCAGAGTTGCAAAGAAGTTTGCCCGTGATACTCGCACACAAATAAAAATCACACAAAAAATGGGATTCCCGTTTTTTGTATACAGACTGAAATTCAGAAAAGGTATAACCATCGGATTTGTGACGGGTATAGTGATGTTTCTGTTTCTTACAAGTTTTGTGTGGAGTATAGAAATTGAAGGTAATGTTGCTGTATCCGATGAAGAAATTCTTACCGCACTTAAGGATTCGGGTTTCAGAAAGGGAGTGTCAAGATATTTTCTTGACGAATCAGATTTACAGAACAGTGTACTTCTTAAAATAAAAAAACTTTCCTGGATGTGGGTATATCTTGAAGGGACAAAGGCAAGAGTGGAAGTGCGGGAAAGAGTGGACACTCCCGAAATAGTGGATAAAACCACGCCGTCAAACATCATAGCATCTTCTGACGGACTTATAACCGATATAGTGGTAAAAGACGGCGAGCCTGCAGTTAAGGTGGGAGATGTAGTAAAAAAGGGCGACCTTCTGATTGGAGGAGTGGTAGGAATAGGGGAAGATAAATTCCGTCTTACCAATGCCAGAGGGGAAGTTTTTGCCAGAACATGGAAGAAACAGAGTGCAGTTCAGCCCTTAAATGTAAAAAAATATAAAAAAACAGGTAAAAAAATTACAAAAAAGGTTGTAAAACTACCCTGGTTTGATGTATTATTATATATGGATAATACTGTACCTTTCGCATACTATGATGAAACGGGATATCAGAACACTCCCACATTCTTCGGGTTATTTGATTTGCCGTTTACATATCGCAGTACCACTTATGAAGAAAAAGTGGAATATACCGAACGGCTTACCTGCGATATGGCATATGAGATAAAAAAAGAAGAACTTGAAAGAGATATAAAGAATAATCTTTCGGATTCTTCAAAAATTGTAAATATCACTGCAGACCGTCGTGAGGAAGTTGACGGTGTATATGTGACGGTAGTGTGTGAATGTATTGAACAGATAGGACAAAAAGTTTTTATTGACGGAGGGTAAGTTCTTGGAAGAAACAGTAGTTTTGGAAAACAAAGAAAAGGTTATGGAGATATTCGGAAGTTTTGACAAAAACATACGCAAACTTCAGTCTGAATTCAATGTAACCATTGTAAACCGTGACAATATGATAAAAATATCAGGTAATGAATCTGATGTACTTCTTGCAAAAAAGGCAATAGAGAGTCTTTATGATACTTTGAATTCCGAAGAGGGGCTTACCGATCAGATAGTAAATTATACTATTGCTACAGTCCGTGACGGAGTAGATATTGCATCATTGTACGGAAGCGACTGCATATGTATCACAAGCCGCGGCAAACCGGTAAAGAGCAAGACCGTAGGACAGAAAAATTATATCGAAAATATAAAAAACAATACTGTCACTTTCGGTATAGGCCCTGCAGGTACAGGGAACACAAGCCTTGCAGTTGCCATGGCGGCAAAAGCCTTCAAAAATAAAGAAGTTTCCAGAATCATTCTTACCCGTCCCGCAGTTGAAGCAGGTGAGA
>JAZSJF010000285.1:0-2062 GCA_045534195.1 Clostridia bacterium
AAAAATGTAATATTTCTCACATAATGAGTAATTTATAAGTTTTGTTGTGATTTCAGGGCTTTGATTTTGGCTTACTCTATGCCTTTTTGCGATCTGGAGTTTTTTTACATTCTCTTTTTGTAATAAATAGATATTCCCAAGATATAATTGTACAAAGATTATATACGGAGGGATATAAATTTGAATAATATTTATAAAGATATTGCATCAAGGACAGATGGAGATATTTATATCGGTGTTGTAGGTCCTGTGCGAACCGGAAAAAGCACTTTTATCAAGCGTTTTATGGAACTGATGATTATTCCGAATATCAACAATGCATACAAAAAAGAACGGGCAAGAGATGAACTCCCCGTAAGCGGTGCGGGAAAAATGATTATGACCACAGAGCCGAAATTTATACCCAATGAGGCAATCAGACTTACACTGTCTGACAATGCGGATATGAATGTAAGGCTTATTGATTGTGTGGGATATATTGTAGATGATGCTACCGGACATATGGATGAGGATATGCCCAGAATGGTAAAAACACCCTGGATGAGTGAAGAAATACCTTTTTGTGATGCGGCAGAACTTGGTACAAGAAAAGTTATAAGAGAACATTCCACCATTGGACTTGTTGTGACAAGTGACGGAAGTATTACAGGTATAGAAAGAGAAAACTACATACAGGCAGAAGACAGAGTAATAAATGAGTTGAAGGAGATAAACAAACCGTTTCTCATAGTTCTCAATTCCACACAGCCATATTCTGATTATACTAAAAAACTGGCAAACGAACTTGAAAACAAACACAGTGTGCCGGTTCTTCCCATTGACTGTGACAATCTTTCCGATGATGATGTGACAAGAATATTTGAAACCCTTCTGATGGAATTTCCTCTGTGTCGGATAGATATAAATATCCCTTCCTGGATAGAGGTATTGTCAGATGAACATCAATTGAAAAATAAATTCTATTCGGATATACTTTCTTCAGTAGGGGATGTGACAAATATCCGCGAAGCCAAAAGTCTTAAAGGTACATTTGTTTCCTTTGACAGTGTGGAAAGAGTGGAAATATCCCATATAGATTTATCATCGGGAAGTATACTTTTTGATATTTATACAGAAGAGGGACTTTTTTATCAGGTGCTCAAAGACCAGTGCGGATTTGAGATAGGCGGCAAAGAGGACCTTATAAAAATTATGTGCGATATGGCAGAAATGAAGAAACAGTATGACAAAATAAAAGATGCATGGGAAGAAGTGGAAGAAACAGGATACTCCATTGTATGTCCCACAATGGATGATATGAGTCTTGAAGAGCCGGAAATTGTAAAGCAGGGAAACAAATTCGGTGTGAAACTCCGCGCCTCTGCGCCTTCATATCACATTATCAAAGCAAATGTAGAAACAGAAATTGCTCCCGTGGTAGGTTCTGAAAAACAGTCGGAAGAACTGGTTCATTATCTTCTTAAGGAATTTGACGAATCACCTGAAAAAATCTGGGAATCGCATATATTCGGCAAAACTCTCCACGACCTTGTAAATGAAGGACTTCATACCAAACTTCAGAAGATGCCAATAGATGCGCAACTGAAATTGTCCGAAACACTTGAAAAGATTATCAACGAAGGTTCGGGCGGACTTATTTGTATAATACTGTAGAATTTTTAAAAAAGTCGCCATTGGGGACGGTCCCTTTTGGCGACTTTTTTGAATTTTTGGTACATTTTATTATTGACTTTTTTCATTTTATCAAAAACTATGGACAAATTACCCAACTTAATTGTATTATATACATAAGGACACCGAAAGGGGAGTTACTATGAAAAGATTAATTTGTTTGTTGCTTGGTTTCACTATTATATTTACATCATTTTCTGCTTTCGCATTAAATGATAATGACAATGAGGAACTGAAAAATATTCTTTCCATTGTTAAAGGGAAGATTGATGTGGATGCTGATTTTACCGAATTTAACATGTCTGTAAGAGGCAACAATACAGAGTCGGGAATGAGAAGATATGATTATTTCTGGGAAAATAAGGACAGAACAAAGAGTCTTTCAGTTTCT
>JAZSJF010000382.1:0-2024 GCA_045534195.1 Clostridia bacterium
GGGTGCACTTGTTACCGCCTGTGCAGGATATCTTGTTGCTGAAGGATTTATTGCTGCAAAAAACATTGAAAAGATGATTGAATTGTATATAGATAGCAAGGATAACAAGGTTGAAATAAAAGAAGATATACACACTATTGATGATTTTAAACTTTGATGAGGTTAATTGATGATAGGAGAAAAAATCATAAACGAAATGAAAAAAATTATTCCAAACAGATCATCTGACGGTAATCTTAAATCAAGCAAAGATACGGATGAACAAAAAATCTATGCTGATGATATTGTTTTATTTGTAAAGAATGAACTTCAGAGAAGAAAAAGGGAAAGAATGCCTGTAGAAAGGCAATGGCTTCTTAATGCAAATTTTCTTGCGGGTAATCAGTATTGTGATATTTCTGACCTGAGAGAAGGAGAAATTGATAATGATGCTTATTCATCGGATTTTGTCCAGAAAGAAACTTTCAACAGAATATCACCTCTTATTGAAGCAAGAATAGCAAATCTTAAGAAACTCAGATTCAGTATGAATGCTGTACCTGTTACAGATGATGAAGATGATTTTTCAAAGGCGGAAATCACTACAAAAATTATCAGGTCCAAGCAGAAAAACTCCCATTTTGACGAAAAGATTGCATCTGCTCTTGTGTGGAACGAGATATGCGGAAATGCCTTTATTCTAAGTTGGTGGAATCCGTCTTCGGGAGAAATTGTACTGAAGGATGAGGACAATTGCTATTTCGAAGGTGATGTGGATTACAGTGTGATTTCTCCATATGAAGTTTACCCTGATAATATTTTTTCGTCTGAGGTTTCTTCGCAAAGAAGTATTATCATTGAACAAGTGAAATCGGTAGAAGAAATATATGATTTGTATTCGGTAACTGTAAAAGGGGAGAGAGTGGATTCACTTTGTCTTTCAATGTACAAAAGTTCGTCAAACAATGCATATTCTTCTGCAGTGACACATTGCCCGAGAGAAAATTCCGCAAGAGTTATTACATATTTTGAAGTACCATCATCACGCTATCCGCGGGGACGTATGATTGTGGTGTGTTCGGATAAACTCATTCATTTTTCAGAACTCCCGTATTCTTCAATTCCTCTTGTGCAGTTTAAATGCAAAAACAGTGCAGGACAGTTTTTTGCCAAGAGCACAATTGAAGATCTTATTCCTTTGCAGAAAGCATACAATTCCTGTGTAAACAGAATTCACGAATATATAAAGAGAATTGCTATCGGAGAGTATTTTGTGGAGGAAGGTTCAATAGATATTGAAGAATATGAGGAAAATGGGCTTAAAGCAGGTGCACTCCTTGTTTATAAAGAAGGAAGCCAACCGCCAATCAGAGTCCCGTCATCTTCTTTCCCCAATGAAGCATTGTCCGAAAGGATTCAACTTCAGAAAGATATGGAGTATGTGACAGGCATATCGCAACTGATGGTTATCGGTGCTGCTCCTTCAGGTGTTGTAAGCGGAACCGCTATGGAAACACTGAGGGATATTGACAATACCAGACTGGCATCTACCGGGGATTACATTCGTGCAGGAATTAAAGATATGGCAAAAATCTGGCTTTCCATGTATAAACGATTTGCAGATAACCCGAGAATTCTCAGAGTGTCAGGTGCGAATAATTTTTCTGATGTTATTGTATGGACCGGTGAGGATGTATCTGATTATGATGTTGAATTTACAACACAAAACGAACTGAGTGAGTCATATGAAGCGCAAAAGCAAAAATTTCTTCAGGGATATTCAATGGGGCTTTTTACTGATGAAAATGGCAAAATACCATTGAGAGTCAGAAGAAGAGCACAGAAATTTCTCAATCTTGACTATGCGGTGGATATAGTGGATACAGAAACTCTTCAGGAAGAAAAAGCAAAGAGGGAAAATGTGCTTTTTGAAAAAAACATTATCCCAAAAACCGAGGAATACGATGACCCAAACACTCTCTACAAAGAGCATCTCAGGTATGCTTTGCAGACTAAGTTTTATATTTTTGAAAGAAAAAATCCGG
>JAZSJF010000309.1:0-3637 GCA_045534195.1 Clostridia bacterium
CCAAATAAAGAGACAAGTTATAGAATATAACTTGTCTTTTTTTATGTTCATTAGCCTCCAGAGGCTCGAACTCGACGAGTTTTGGCGTTAAGAAAACAATTGATAATTGTTTTTAGCCAAAAGGTGCGAAGTCGGGGATCCTGAGGGTCGACAAGCATGACGAATGCAAGCATTCGTTGCTATCTGCAGACGCACCAAATAAAGAGACAAGTTATAGAATATAACTTGTCTTTTTTTAATTCATTAGCCTACAGAGGCTCGAACTCTAAAAATATCAAAATAGAAAAATTTGTAAAAAACTCTGTACATTTGACGATTAATGTGATAAAATATTTTCGTTGACATAATGTGGTTTACATTTTTAATTCTGCCTCTTTTTGGGGGCGGTTTTTTGTTGCTTGTAATTTGTTTTTGTTTTCCTTCATATAATTTAAAAAAGCATTAAGGAGAACATATAACATTGGCATATAAAAAAAGAAAAATTGTTGCAAAAAATAAATTTATTTACATATTTTCTTCCTTATATATAATAGGGCTTATTTTTGCGGTTGCTTTTTCGGGCGATGCAGGAGTAAGTGCAGAGGTTGTCAGGGCAGGTTTTGAGAAGGTGGCAGAAAGAAGTTGGCTTTATTCAGTGACTGAACTTTCGATGACATTCTTTTCGGTAAGTCTTGTGATGTGGTCATTCTGTATAACAGTATGGACATTCAGGGTTACTTCCGGTATGGGAGTGTTTATTGCAACCGTTCTCGGATATTCTTCCGGATGTGCATCTGTAATAATGCTCAGAGGATTTCCCGGAGACGGAATGTTGTATATACTGCTGTGTATCATACCTGCATCGCTGATAAGGTTTTTTCTGTGGTATGCATTATCCGTATCCGGCAAAAGATTATTCAGAATGAAAGACAGAACAAATAACAGATACTGCATACTGATATTTAAACTTGGTATAATACTTTTTTCAGATATGTTTATTGCAGTTATGACAGTTGTGTTTTCGAAATTGCTTTTCTGAAACCTACATTATATATAATATATATTCTAACATACAGAAGGGGATTTACAAAAATGGACAGATTTATAAAAGAATACAAAGAATATCTTTTTGGTGAGCAGAGAGCATCTCAGAATACTATCCAGGCATATGTGAGAGATATCAGACAATATGACAGATTTTTGTTTTCTTTGCAAACAGATATTTATAAAGCAAACAAAACAAATGTTCTTTCATATATATTAAGTATGCAAAAAGAGAACAAAGCGTCTTCCAGTATATCCAGAAGTATTGCATCAATAAGAAATATGTATTCCTTTCTTGTTTCAAGAGGTTATATATCCAAAAATCCCGCTTCAAAGATAGAAGCACCGAAACAAAAGAAAAAAATCCCCGTCATTCTCTCTCTTGAAGAAATGGAACTTCTTCTCAATTCTCCTGATGTTACTACAGATAAGGGAAAAAGGGACAGAGCCATGCTTGAACTTATGTACGCTACCGGAATCAAGGCGTCTGAGATAATAGGGCTCAAAGTATCAGATGTTGAAACGGAACTTGGATTTCTTAAATGTGCTTTCAAAACTAAGGCAAGAATTATTCCCCTTGGCAGAATGTGTATAGATGCAATTACTGATTACATATTGAATGCCCGTTCCAATCTCATCACAGATGTGGATGAGGGGTGGCTTTTTGTAAACTATACCGGCAAAGCACTTACCCGACAGGGATTCTGGAAAATTGTCAAGGAGTATAAGACGAAGGCAGGGATAGAGATGGATATAACGCCTCATACGCTCAGACACTCATTTGCCGCACATATGGTGGAGAATGGGGCGGACCTTATGAGTGTATCCGAAATGCTGGGGCACAGTGATATATCATCTACACAGGTTTATTCGCGTCTTGTCAAGAACAGAATCAAGGATGTGTATCAAAAATCCCATCCAAGAGCCTGATTTTTGTGAAGAAATACTAAAAAATATACAAAACACCTATAAAAACATCCGACTATATTGTGCATATTTAACGAATTTTTCAAAAAATGGCAAAAATAAAGCCCAAAAGTTAAAAAAATCTTGCATTTTTGCCAAAACTATAGTATTATATAGTGGATGTGGCATGACATACGATGAAGTGGGAGGTTACCGGTTCAGTTAATTTGAGCCAATTTCCATGGAGAATGTCCGAATCTTGAACTCGGGCGGCTTAGTCACGGTACAGGTGTATTATGCCCAGTCACTATCAGTTAGTACTGGGTTTTATAATGCCGAAAGCAGGAAACACACGGCTGGGTGTACTGTTAAATGACTGTCGTAATGCGCAGAAAAATTTATAAGGAGGTTCACTACGATGGCAAACAGTCAGAAAATCAGAATTAAGCTCAAAGCTTATGATCATCAGCTCGTTGATCAGTCTGCTCAGAAAATTGTTGAGACAGCGGTTAGAACAGGTGCTAAGGTATCAGGTCCTATTCCACTTCCGACAAAGAAGGAGATTGTGACAATCCTCAGAGCGGTTCACAAGTACAAAGATTCTCGTGAACAGTTCGAAATGAGAACTCACAAAAGACTTATCGACATTCTCGAGCCAACAACAAAAACAATGGACACATTGCTTAAGATTTCATTGCCGGCAGGCGTTGATATCGAAGTTAAGCAGGTGTGATTAGGACTTAAGTCTTAATCGGATTGCTGCAGTTTAGCAGCAGGTCAATGTTGGAGCAATGCTTCAACCAATAACCATATAGGAGGAAAAAACAATGCAGAAAGCAATTTTAGGCAGAAAACTTGGCATGACTCAGGTTTTCACCGAAGACGGTATTGTGATCCCTGTTACAGTAATTGAAGCAGGTCCTGTTACCGTAACACAGTTAAAAACTGTTGAAAATGACGGCTACAATGCTGTTCAGGTTGGTTTTGTTGATGTTGCAGACAAGAAACTCACAAAACCTGAAAAAGGACACTTTGCAAAAGCAGAAGTATCCGGTAAAAAATTCTTAAGAGAATTCAGATTTGACGAAGGCGTAAACTACGAAATGGGCGCTGAAATCAAAGCCGATGTATTTGCAGAAGGTGACAGAGTTGATGTCAGCGGTATCAGCAAAGGTAAAGGCTTTGCAGGCACAGTTAAGAGATGGGGTTCACACAGAGGTCCTATGAGCCACGGTTCAGGATATCACAGAAGACCCGGTTCAATGGGTGCTTGTTCAACACCATCAAGAGTTATGAAGAACAAGAAGCTTCCGGGACATATGGGTGTTGAACAGGTTACAGTTCAGAACCTTGATGTAGTAAGAGTTGATGTTGAAAAGAACATCATCCTCGTAAAGGGCGCAGTTCCTGGTCCTAAGGGCGGCTTGTTGACAATCGTTAATACAGTTAAAGCGTAATATAATAGGAAGGAGGACTAAAATATGCCTACAGTAGGTTTATATAAAATGGATGGCAGCCAGGTTGGCGACATCGAATTGAACGAAAGCATTTTCGGTCAGAAAGTAAACAAGAGCGTTTTACACCAGGTTGTTGTAAACTATCTTGCAAACCAGAGACAGGGTACACAGAGCACAAAGACACGTTCTGAAGTATCAGTTGGTGGAATCAAACCTTGGAGACAGAAAGGTACAGGTAGAGCAAGACAGGG
>JAZSJF010000225.1:0-2076 GCA_045534195.1 Clostridia bacterium
TCCCTGGGATGCCATATTTCCTACAAGATTGTCCCCCTTTGAACGGATACTGTCAGAAATAGCCTTTTTAAGTTCTTCACCTGACAAATCCTTGTAGTCATTATCTGCAAGATATTTAAGTTTAAGTTCATTTGGTGTACCGATAAGTCCGTCAGTATGTGCCGGAGAAACAACCGGGTCAGCAAGTTCCCAGATTTTGCCCTGAGGATCTTTGAATGCGCCATCACCATAAACCATTACTTCAACATGCTTTCCTGTTGCCTTGAGAATCTTGTCCTGAATATCAAGTACAAGGTCTTTGCATTCTCTTGGGAAAAGTTTAACAGTATCTTCTGTGGATTTGTTTGATCCGAGAAGACCGTACATTTCATTACATCCGCTACCGTTAACAGGAGCATTGAGTATATCGTCAAGACCGCATACAACCTTTGCACCTGCGGCTTTGAGAATTCTCTTTGTACGTGCTCTTGTGTGAATGTCACAGTTAAGAACACAATCGGTGTAATTAAGGATAGTCTTTGCCTGATTTGCAAATACAATTTCTACCTCTGCACCCATTTCTTTTATGATATTTCCATAATACTCTACATAATCAACGCCGGTGAATTCGTGCTTGTTTTCACCAAAGTATCTGCGGTATTCTTTTAATGAAAGAACATCAGAATAAGGATTGATACCTGCTTCGTCAATTTTATCAAGGCTTACAAGTTCATTACCAACTTCATCTGAAGGATAACTGAGCATAAGAACAACCTTCTTACAACCCTTTGCAATACCTCTCAGACAAATAGCAAAACGGTTTCTTGACAAAATTGGGAATATAACTCCCACAGTTTCACCGCCAAGTTTATTCTTAACATCTTCAGCAATATCATCAACAGATGCATAGTTACCCTGAGCACGGGCAACAATTGATTCTGTAATAGATATAACATCCTTGTCACGGAGTTCAAAACCTTCGTATTCAGCTGCTTCCAATACACTGTCAGCAACAATCTTCGGAAGGTCATCTCCCTGACGGATAATCGGGCAACGAATGCCTCTTGATATAGTACCTACTCTTCTTTCGTTGTTAGCCATAATAACCCCTTCTTAAATAAAAAGTTTTTCCTTTATATAGTTTAATACTTTTTTGTCAATTATTCAATAGAAAATACGAAAAATAATTTAAATTCTACCAAAAATGGGATACAAAAAAGGTTATATCCCAAAATATCGGATATAAAACGATATAATTTCGATTTAAATCATAAAGGACTGTAAAATTTTTTACAGTCCTTTGAATATCAATCAAATAAAGGTGTTGAGAAATATCTCTCGGCAGTATCAGGAAGAACTGTAACAACAGTCTTGCCTTTTCCGAGTTTCTTTGCAAGTTTGATTGCGGCAGCAACATTTGTACCACTGCTTATACCGCAAAGTATACCTTCCTTTGAAGCAAGTTCCTTGGAAATCTTTATTGCCTCTTCATCTTTGATAATACAGATATCATCATAGATTTCACAGTTAAGTATATCGGGAATCAATCCGTCGCCTATTCCCATCTGAAGATGTGTTCCTATTGAACCTCCGGAAAGGATAGCCGCGTGTTCCGGCTCAACTGCCCATATTGTCATATCAGGATTCTTTGCTTTGAGTGCTTCACCGATACCTGTAATAGTGCCGCCTGTGCCGATACCCGAGCAAAAACCATGGATAGGCTTACCCACCTGTTCAAGTATCTCCACACCGGTCTGACTTCTCTGAATGTCAGTATTTGCAGGGTTTTCAAACTGTTGAGGCACAAATACATTTTTGTCCTCTTCTTTCATCCTGAGTGCGATGTTAAGACACTCTTCTATACAAGCACCGATATTACCTGCATCGTGAACAAGAATTACCTCTGCACCGTAATGCTCTACAAGTTTCCTTCTCTCTTCACTTACAGAATCAGGCATAATGATTTTTGTCTTATATCCCTTTACTGCACCTATAAGAGAAAGGCCTATACCCTGATTGCCACTGGTTGGCTCAACAATTATAGTGTCAGGCCCTAACAATCCTTTGCTCAAGTCGGAGGCCAAGGCGGTCTTAGGA
>JAZSJF010000044.1:0-2354 GCA_045534195.1 Clostridia bacterium
CAATTCAGTTGTTCTTATGTCGGGATTTGCATCGGCGATTGATTCACTGTGTGCGATAAAGTATCTTATATATGATGAGAAGGAGATTACTCTTACAAAATTTAAAGATATTCTTTCATCTGACTGGAAAGATGAAGAATATATCAGACGAAAGATTATGAAAAATCCACAGAAATTCGGCAATAATCAAAGTTTCGCCGATGCTCTTTCAAAGGATTTGTCAGAGTTTGTATCAGGACTTATAAACGGTAAACCCAATACAAGAGGTGGCGTGTGGAAGGCAGGTATGCATTCCGCAAGACAGTTTATAGAACTTGGTAAAAAGACATCCGCTACTCCTGACGGAAGAAGGGCAGGAGAAGAAATATCAAAAAATGCATCTCCCGTTATCGGTATGGATAAATCGGGGATAAGTTCGCTTATAAACAGTGTACTTTGTATGAAGCCAAGTCTTTATACCGAAGATTTCTGCCTTGATGTGATGCTTCATCCTTCTGCGGTTTCAGGGAAGGAAGGTATGGAAGCTCTTAAATCTGTAGTAAAAACTTATATGCTAAATGATGGAATTTCCCTTCATTTCAATATATTTGATGCAGAAATTCTTAAAGATGCTCAATTGCATCCCGAAAACTACAAAAACCTTCAGGTGAGAGTCTGCGGATGGAATGTGTTGTGGAACAATATGTGCAAAGAAGAACAGGATGCATATATATTAAGAGCGGAAAATATCTGATATCTTCCGTCAGAATATTCATATAAGATAAGAGAGTATGTAAAAAATGGAGGAAAAATACTCTCTATGGGTACAATACTTACAGATGATGGTAAATTTATCTTAGATTTAGGTGCAGAATATATAGACAAATGGGAACTTAATCCTACTTATATCAAGGCAGATTTTCCAATGAAAAGTCTTTTTGATTCATCATATGTTATATATGCTCCTGCTCATAAGATAAAATGTACAGGTGAAGAATGGTGTAGGCTTGATGATTTGTATTTTAACAGAACTCACGAGCATTTTTGTTCTCATCAACATGCGCCTAATACTTTTACATATCCTTCAAGCGGTATTACAGAAGGTAAAGACGGTGTTTATATAGCATGGAATCTTTTTGAAGAATATGCAAAGGTAGGGAGCCTTATAGCAAAAGAAACTATTATATATGTTCTTGACAGAATGCTTGGAGAAAAAAAGATATTTTCTTCAAATCTCCCTTCGGGCGCCAAGGTGACGCTGATGCATCAGGAGAGTGAGAACAGATATATTAATCATCTTCTTTATGCATTACCCGTAAAAAGAGGAAATGGTGTAGAGGTGATTGAAGATATTATTCCTATTTATGATACAGAGGTTAATCTTCGCATAAATGAAAGGGTAAAAAATGTTTATCTCGCACCTGAAAAGATAAATCTGGATTTTGTGCAAAATGGAAATTTGCTCACTTATAAAGTGCCAAAAGTTGATTGTCATCAAATGGTGATTATTGATTATTAGTCAGATGTGAGTGGGGGTTGCTTTTGTTTCTGTAAGCATTTGGAGACATTCCGTATTTATTCTTAAATACTCTCATAAAGTTTGAGACTGATGTAAATCCGGATGAAAAGCATATATCGGTTATACTCATATTGCTTGACATAAGAAGTTTTTTTGCATAAGAAACTTTAAGGTCCACAAGATAGTCAATGTAGGTTTTTCCAACTGTTTCCTTAAATTTCTGACTGAAATAATTTGGGTTAAATCCGGAATATGACGCCATATGTGAAAGGGAAGGATTTTCCTTAAAGTACAGTTGCATATACAGAATACTGTTCTGTATCGGATCGGTAACTGCTTTGTGTGATGGTGTAAGATTTAGTTTTCGAAGTATTATAAACAACAGACATTCAAGAGTGTTTTTAATAAATTCACTTTTGAAACTGTTGTTTTTTTTATATTCGTTTTCCATAAGAGAACAAAGAGAAATTACTTCATCCAATTCTTCGTTGTCAAGAAAAAATACTTTGTCTTTGTGGTCCTTTGCAAGTGAATACATAATTTCTTTTGATATAAGCGAATCGTTGAAGGAAATATTATAAAACTCAGTTTCTTCAAAATATATCTGATGAAAATCAAGAGGGGACAATAAGGTAAAAAATCCACGCTCCATTTTATATTCATTTCCGTTTAAGTTTTCTTTTGCGCATCCGTTGATTACCACTTCAATTTCAAAATAATCGTGACAGTGTGTAGGCGAATAGTAGTCTGAGAGTAATTTTTTTTCCACTGTTATGTCGTTGTCACACAAAAACTCATCAGAACTGTAAAGATTATAATTTTTCATAATTTATCCTCGTATGTATTTTTTATCATT
>JAZSJF010000162.1:0-1947 GCA_045534195.1 Clostridia bacterium
AGTAAAAGAAGCAGAAAAATTCGCAGAAGAAGATAAGAAGAAAAAAGAAGAAATCGAAACAAGAAACAATGCTGACTCACTTGTATATCAGTGCGAAAAGGCTATGACAGACCTTGGCGACAAATTGGATGCAAATGACAAAGCAGAAATCGAAGCAAAAGTAGCCGATGTAAAGAAGGCTCTTGAAGGCACAGACACAGAAGCAATCAAGGCTGCGACTGAAGCGTTGCAGAATAAGTTCTACGAAATCTCAACAAAGATGTATCAGGCTGCAAACCCAAACGGCAACCCTGATATGGGCGGTGCAAACCCGGGTGCAGGGGGTAACGGAGATACATTTGACGGGGATTATACAGTAGTAGATGATAACTAATAAAGGATTTAAATATGGCAGATAAAAGAGATTACTACGAAGTCCTGGGAGTACAGAAAGGTGCTACTGAGGACGAAATAAAAAAAGCATACAGAAAAGTTGCCAAAAAATATCACCCTGATATGAATCCGGGCGATAAGGAGGCAGAAGCCAAGTTCAAGGAAGCCGCAGAGGCATACGAAGTCCTTGGTGATGCAGAAAAGCGTCAGAAATATGACCAGTTTGGCCACGCCGCATTTGATCCCAATATGGGAGGCGGTTACGGTGGCGGATTCAGCGGTTTTGGCGGATTCGAAGACCTGGGCGATATATTCGGTTCATTCTTCGGCGGCGGTTTCGGAGGTTCATCTTCCAGAAGAAGAAACGGCCCGAGAAAGGGTGCAGACATTACCGAAAGAATTATCCTCACCTTTGAAGAAGCGGCTTTCGGCGTGAAAAAGCAACTGAAAATCTACCGTGTAGAGGATTGCGATGACTGTCACGGCACAGGAAGTGCCGACAAAAACGGCAAAAAGACCTGTTCTGTATGTCACGGTACAGGTAATGTGACAAGAGTACAGAATACAATGTTCGGTCAGATGCAGACTTCAACACCTTGTACTGCCTGTGGCGGTAAGGGATTTGTAATAGAAAACCCCTGTAACAAATGCCGCGGCAGAGGTAAGGTAAAAAAAGCAACCACAGTGGATGTAAACATCCCTGCAGGTATCAACAACGGTGAAACAGTTTCATTCAGAGGTCTTGGAGATGTAGGTGTAAACGGCGGTCCAAGCGGTGATTTGCTTGTGACGGTTGTTCTCAAAGCCCATCCTATTTTTGAAAGAAACGGCTATGAAGTACACTGCACAGTGCCAATCACATTTGTTCAGGCTACTCTCGGTGCTACAATTGAAGTTCCTACACTGGATGGCAAAATCACCTATGAAATTCCCGAAGGTACACAGAGCGGCACAAGATTTAAGTTAAAGGGCAAAGGTATCCCCAATGTGCGCACAGGGGTAAGATCCGACCAGTACATTACAGTGAAGGTGGAAGTACCTACCAAACTTAATTCCGAGCAAAAAGACGCACTGCTTAAATTCGGTGAACTTACAAATGATTCAAATTACAAACAGAATAAGAGTTTCTTTGAAAAAATGAAGGATTCTTTAGGATTATAAACAAAAATAAGCGTATGTAAAACAGAAACTTTACATACGCTTTTTGTTTCTAATAATCATTTTTAAGACATATACTAAAATCGTGCATACACTTCATTCCATTACCAAATCTTTTGAATTCATTATATTCGTTAAATATATGCATTGCTCTAATGAGATTTCCCATTAATTCATCCTGTTCAGGAGTAAGTTCTTTTCGCAGATTCTCAACACATTCATTCAAATGTGTGTATCGTTTTGCATATTCTTCGTCACGCCATTTGTCAATTTCAATAGCCTTTTTTTGTTTAGAATATATATATGATACCATATCTTCCTTAAGCATAGCAACCCCTCCCCAAATAGAAAAGCGCCGGAAGAACCGACGCTAAAAACGTACGACTCTTTTTGCGCACAACAAAAGAATACAAATAA
>JAZSJF010000052.1:0-4363 GCA_045534195.1 Clostridia bacterium
AAAAAAAACAGAAAAACCGGATGAGGAAGGAAAAATGGTTTGTATTGGGTGATACGCCGAGAGTGAAAGTTTGTTCAAAGCAAAGGTGCATAAAATAAAAGGAAACCGAATCTGAAAATTCGGTTTCCAACATAAGAAAAATAAACAATTAAATTACCTGCACATTTGCGGTACAGAGCATTTTTACTCCTTGAAATAAAATTTTTTTGCAACAAAATCGATTGATTTTGCAAAAAACAGAAGAACCGGATGAGGAAGGAAAAATGGTTTGTATTGGACAAACTGAACCGAAGGCGTATGTGATACGCCGAGAGTGTAAGTTTGTTCAAAGCAAAAGTGCATAAAATAAACGGAACCCGAATTTGTAACAAATTTGGGTTCCTACATTAGAAGAATTTATAATATTTTCCCTGCACTTTTGCACTCGGGACAAATTTTACATCTTTGGTGCGGTTGAAAGGAAGGAGTGAACCATATCCCACATCTCTTCCTTATCACACACATCCTTAAATCTTACTTCCATAGTCTTAAGATTATCAAGTGAAGTTGGAATATTAAGACTTCCTACCTTTGAAAGCATTTCAAGAAGTTCAAATTCATCCTTGCCTTCCATTTCCTTCTCATCCACAAGTGCAGAAAGCACACTCTGATTGAACTTAAAGGGATTTGCAGTAGATGCGATGACTGTCTTTGTATCATCCCCTGTTTCCTTCACATAATCTTCATATACCTTGATAGCAACTGAAGTATGTGTATCGGGAATGTATGAATACTTTTCGTCGGTTCTTCTGATTGTTTCCACAGTTTCTTCGTCTGATGTGAAACCGCCAACAAAAATTTCTTTTATCTTTGCAGTAAGTTCTGCACCCACATCATATCTTCCTTCATCATTGAGTTTCTTCATACAGTCTGCAACAAAGGAAGCATTTTCTCCTGACATATGGTATATAAATCTTTCGAGATTTGAAGAAATAAGGATATCCATAGATGGAGAAATTGTTGTTTCGAACTTACGGTTTCTGTCATAAACACCTGTGTTTATAAAGTCTGTAAGAACATTATTCTTGTTTGATGCGCAGATAAGTTTGTTTACAGGGATTCCCATACACTTTGCATAAAATGCTGCAAGAATATTTCCGAAGTTACCTGTAGGAACAACAATGTTTATCTTGTCGCCGATTTTGATTTCTTCATTTTTGAGAAGTGTAGCATATGAATAGAAATAATACACAATCTGCGGTACAAGTCTTCCCCAGTTTATCGAGTTTGCAGATGAGAACACATATCCCATATCATCTGCTTTCTTTCTCATATCGTCATTGGAAAAAATCTTCTTAACACCTGTCTGTGCATCATCGAAGTTACCTTTAACCGCAGTTACATTTACATTGTTTCCAAGTTGTGTTGCCATCTGGAGTTTCTGAATGTTTGAAACACCGTCAACAGGATAAAACACCTGAATATTGGTGCCTTCCACATCCTTAAATCCTTCCAGTGCAGCCTTACCTGTATCACCTGATGTGGCAACAAGGATAATTACTTCCTTTTCTTCACCGGTCTTTTTCATAGACTTTGTGAGAAGGTACGGAAGAATCTGAAGCGCCATATCTTTGAATGCACATGTAGGTCCGTGCCAGAGTTCAAGGATACTTGTGGTATCATTAAGTTTGTAAAGCGGTGCTATTGTATCTGATTCAAATTTTTCTTTTGTATAAGCATTTGATGTACAGTGGTGAACTTCCTCCGCAGTAAAATCTGTAAGAAATTTGCCAAGTACAAAATCTGCCAGTTCCACATAAGACATATTTTTTGTATTTTCTATTTCTGACAAAGAAAGTGACGGTATTTCACTTGGTACAAAAAGACCACCGTCAGGAGCGATACCTGTCTTTATTGCCTGTGCAGATGAAAAAGAAATTTCGCTGTTTCTTGTGCTCTGATATTTCATTTTATATTCAATTCCTTTCTTAGGATTATATATGTACAAACTTACTTAACATAATATCACAAATAAAGAGGATTGTCAAAGAAAATTGATAAATTTAAAACATCCCCCTCTCAGATCCTTCGACTTCGCTCAGGATGACAAGAAAGGGATGTTTGTTCAAAGCAAAATGGCGCATAATAAAAGGAAAGCACCGCAAAAGTGCTTTCCTTCCTAAATATCATTATATCTTAAAATTTACTGTTTTTTCTTTATCTTTCCCCTGCCATTTTGCGGTATGGGGAATTTTTACATTTCTTCTACTCTACTGTGATTTCAAGAACATTATCATATCCCTTGTGATATGCTGCCATAACAGTCTTTGTCTTACCGTTCACATTTACGGTTACATCATAATCACCATAGACACCTCTTACAGTTGCTTTACCATTTGCATCTGTAGTAGCCTTTGCATCTTTAGTCCACCATTTGTTGTAAACAAGGTCAACAAACTGCTGACCTGCAGGCTTTAAGTTCCAGTTTGAATCATAGAATGGTGAATATGCAGCAAAGTTTGCACCGTCATAGAATCCCCAGTACAAGAAGCCTGTCATATCGTCTTCTGCAAATGATGCGATAAGCACATCTCTTGTGTAGTTTGCCTGAAGAGCAGTATCCGCAATAGAACATGAATATTCTGTAACTTTAAGTTTCTTATCACCGTATTTTTCCATAAGTGCATACATATCCATTATCTTCTGGATACCGTAAAGATTTCCGTCATAGTGTGACTGGAAGCCGATACCATCAAAATCTGCACCTGTAGCGATAAATTCTTCAAGAACGCCTATCCAGTCAGGATTCATCTGTGCGTAGTCATTGTAATAAAGGTCTGTGCCGGGTTTTGTATACTGTCTTGCCCATGCAAACTGATCCTTCCATGTTTCAAGGCCATATACATTAGCATGGAATCTGTGTGCAAGGATCTCGTTGATAACATCCCATTCTACAAAATCATTGTAGAAATCTGTACAGATTTCTTTTACATGCTTTTCACAATATTCATCGAATTTTGCTTTATTGTTACCACTCATAATTTCTTCTGATTCCATATACTGCGGTGTGAGGTATGTTTTGCCGTTTGAACCAAGCATTCTTTCCCAGAAGAGAGAGTGTCCTCTGACATACTTACATCCTGCGCTCTTTGCGCCTTCTACCTGGTCTCTTGCAGCCTTTGGATTGTCTTCATATGGAGCCCATTTAAGCTGATGCTCAATTACTGCAGCGTTAAAGAGTGCTTCGTGATGAGTTCTGTATGTTTCGTCATTTACAATCTTTCCGTTTACTGCATTACCAAACTGGAATTCGTGTTCAAACATATCGAATTCTACTTGGGCGTTTGGAATTATATTTCCGTCTTTATCTTTTACGATTACAGAGAAGTCACCTTTTCTTATCTGTTCAATTCTTGCAAATGCATCTTTTCTCCAAGCGGCTTCAGGCTTGATATCATCCGGGTAACTGGTTGTCTTTGGAAGTTTCTGTATATCGTAATCAGGTCCAAGGTTTATGATTTCGATACCACCAAGTTCTACAGTCTGCTTTGCAAAACCGCCTCTGATACCGATACTTGTTGCATCCTGAACACCTGTGAATGGAAGATACACAACTGTCCACTCTGATCCTGCTGTTGCATATTCGAAAAGTGCCTTTTTGAATGATTCAGGATGTTCAATCTGAACCTGAACCTTACCCTTACCGTCAGCAGCATCTGTAGAGATTGTTCTCATTCTGAAAGCAAGAAGCATTACGTCTTCTTTCTTTACGCCGTCGCCGGGATTCTTTTCGGGAGTTGCTTTTGTTCTTGTGATCATATCTGCACTCTTTGCAGGTACTTCATTACAAGTGATTCTTACAGCTTTTTTGAATGGCTGACCATCTACATCTACAACTTCTGATGTACCGTACTTTGATGAAGTGCTGATCTCAGCGAGGAACTGATCTTCTGTACATACCACTTCGCCCTGACCTTTTACAATAGCATAAGCTGCTTCCTGCTCTGCAGGTGTCATACCATAGAAATGAAGTATGTCATCAGGGTTGTTTGACTTCTGGAATTCTGTAGGAATTCTTCTGTGCATTGTGGATACAAGTTCTGCCATACCGGACTTTGAAGTTGCAGCACCTGAAGTAGCAATGATAACTGTCTTTGAAGCGTCGTCCCAACCTACATTGCAACCCAATGTTTCTGAAATAAATCTTACAGGAACCATTGTTCTTCCGTCCAGGATTTTTGCAGGGACATCAAGAGTTGCATCGTTGCCGTTTACTTTTGCAACGGTATTTCCGATAGTAAGTACTACTGATACATCGCCTTTTGTACCTGTAACTGTCTTTGTAGCATCGTCCCACTCAATTGTAGCACCGAGGCTTTCAAAG
>JAZSJF010000299.1:0-1724 GCA_045534195.1 Clostridia bacterium
TTTTCATTTTCAACTCCTTGGCTCACAGAACGACATGGCTACGATCCGACTTCATCTTTCACACTTTCCGTATCGTACAACACTGTTCCACACTCAAAATTCAGATACAAACTTCTGAAATCAAGATTTGCCGTGCCTACCGTTGCAATTCTGTCATCTGATACGAAGGTCTTTGAATGTATAAAACCGTCAGTATACTCGAATATCTTCACTCCTGCTTTAATAAGTTCTCTGTAATAAGATCTTGTTGTCATATGGACAATTTTGTTATCTCCCACATACGGAGTAATAATCCTTACATCCACACCGCTTTTTGCGGCAAGGCACAATGCAGATACCACACTGTCGTCAATTATAAGATATGGTGTTGTTATATATACATATTTTCTCGCGGAATTGATTATTTTAAGATATACATGTTCTCCCACATTTTCGTTATCTTCGGGACTGTCTGTGTATGGCTGGACAAAACCACACTTATCGTTTTTTTCGTTCATATCACCATTAACCGACGGATAATAATCTTTATAACTTTCCACTTTGCCCGAACATCTCCCCCACATTTTGAGAAACATAACGGTAAAACTCCATGCTCCCGGGCCTTTGAGAATTATTCCGGCATCCTTCCAGTGACCTTCACATTTATCCGATTCATTTATATATTCATCAGACAGATTGATTCCCCCGGTAAATGCGATCTTTCCGTCAATTACCGCTATCTTTCTGTGATCACGATTATTCTGCAAAGTAGAAATCAAAGGTGTGAACGGATTAAATACTTCACATTGGATTCCATAGGACTCAAGTACACTTTTGTAGTCCTTGGGAAGTTGAAGAAAGCATCCCATATCATCATAAATAACTCTTACCAACACCCCCTCTTTGACTTTTTCCTTAAGTATATCAAAAACCGTATTCCACATTTTCCCTTCTGAAATAATGTAATATTCAAGAAAAATATAATTTTTGGCTTTATCCAGTTCATCGCACAATCTTTCGAACTTTTCTTCACCTGACGAAAGGTATTCACTTTCTGTGCAGGAATATACAGGAAATCCCGCATATTTCTCCAGATAGTTTATCATCGGCAGATAATCTGATATCTCTTTATCAGTTTCGCTTATACTTTTTTCTGAAATACAAAGACATTTGTGACAATTTGTTTTGTCATACTTCACACCTTCGTTTATAACTCTGCCTGTAGTCTGCAAATGGAATATAAGATAAAAAAGTCCTCCGAAAAGAGGAAATACAAGTATAATTATAACCCATGTGAGTTTATATCCCCCTTTATCCTTTTTGGAAACGATATATAATGTTACCATAACACTCAGAACTATCATTATCCCCGTAAGAACAGAAGATGTTCTGCTTGTATTGAGAAGTGTATATACAAAAAAAGCAAGTTGAATAACAATCAAAAATACAATAAACAACCTTTTCCTCAATAAATCACGAAATTTGGAAGAATTCATAGATCTCACACCTCCATATAACTATAAAATTCTCTTATTTAAAAAATTTATTTATTCTATTACAAAAATGTAAGACTGTTATGATGAATATGTGTAAAATATGTGAAAAAATTCCTCACAACACTCAGATAAGCAAAAAATCGAAATTACGGGTTATGTTTTTGGTTGAAAAATCATCAATTAAATGCTATTATATATATGTGTGCAATAGCAGAAATAACCCTTGACAATATACTGCGTATATGCTAT
>JAZSJF010000042.1:0-2157 GCA_045534195.1 Clostridia bacterium
TCAGGATTTGAAAACCGGATACCTTCTTGGCGCTACACCAAGAAAGCAGCAGATTGGTGAAATTATCGGTGTAGTGGCTGCTGCATTTGCTATTGGCGGGACACTTTATCTTCTTGATTCTGCATGGGGATTCGGTTCGGAAGAACTTGGTGCTCCTCAGGCAACACTTATGAAACTCATTATCGAAGGTGTTATGGAAGGAAATCTTCCATGGGCACTTGTATTTGTAGGTGTATTTATTGCAATTGTTGTTGAAGTAGTGGGAATCCCTGTTCTTCCTTTTGCTATCGGTGTATATCTCCCTGTACAACTTAATGCTTGTATTATGGTAGGTGGTCTTGTAAGACTTTGCTTTGACAAGATGAAAAAGGCAAAAGAACAAAAAGAAGCAATCATCAGTGATGGTATACTTTTCTGTTCAGGTATGATTGCAGGTGAAGGTCTTGTAGGTATCCTCCTTGCACTGTTTGCAGTATTTGGTATTGACAAGGCTATTGATTTGTCAGGTAAACTTGGAATTCCTTCATTTGTTTCTGATATTGGCGGACTGGTACTCTTTGCAATAACAATTGTTACAGTGCTTATGTTCTCACTCTGGAAAAAGCGTGAAAACAGATAAGGATATTCTATGAAAAATAAAAAAACTGAAAATTATCTTCTGAAAAAACCAATGCGTAATGAAAAATACAAATGGACTTCGGATGAAAAGGGAATAGTGACACTTGAAATAGAAAACAAAGGTTTTTTTAATAAACTGTGTCAGAAATTCTTTAAGAAACCTCCCGTATCCTATGTTCATCTTGATGAAATGGGAAGTTTCGTATGGCCGATTATTGACGGCAAAATGGACATAGTCCGTATTGGTGAAATAGTGGACGAGCATTTTGGAGAAAAGGCATATCCGTTGTATGAAAGGCTCGCAAAGTATTTTCAGATACTTGAAAGTTATGGATTTGTAAGTTTTAATAATTAATATAACAGAGGGTGAAATTCAATTTTCACCCTTTGTTGTTTTTTGAAACAGTAGATAAAATGCCAAGTACCTATAACTCGATTTTCTGTGGAACAGACTTTTCGTTGAAATCTTAAAGAGAAATTGAATTGTAAAGGCATTTTTATATGCATAATTGGTTGTGTTGCAAAGTTTCACACATTATAAACAGTATTAGAGGTTTTATAAAAACTGTCAAAAGTTTTATAAAATCTCTTTTGTTTTTTATAAAACTGATTATAAAAAATCCTTATTCTTTTATAAAAGATTGCAGAAGATTTATAAAAAACATTTAGACTTTTATAAATCATTGACCGACTTTTTATAAAATCAAAGACGGATTTTTATAATTTTAGGGATAACCTTTTATAAAACTAATGCCGACATTTTTAAAAGTTGTTTGATTATTTTATAATTTCAGTATAAAGGTTTTATAATTCCTTCCGTAATCTTTTATAATTTCTGTTCCGGAGTTATATAATTTCTGTCCTACCCTTTTATAAACAGTTGCCGATGTTTTATAAAAGATGTCCGTTCTTTTATAAAAACTGTTATAAATGCCGATTTGACAATATTTGCATACTTTTATATAATATAAGTACCAAAAAGGGGGTGTATAGGTGTGCACTTGAGCAAATTAATGGAAAAATATCCTAAAATAGATAAAAGGTTAAAAGAATTAAGAAAAGAATTAAAATCCTTGTCAAAAGAAGACTTGGCGTGGGTGTTAAAGGGCTTTTTGCCACCCGAGAAAAAGCCAACCCGACCACCAACAGATTATGAAATCTTTATTGACAAATATGGGTTAAAACCTGCTTGTCCTTATTGCACAAGCCGATTATATCACCCACACGGATTAGACGATTATGGAAAACCCCGATATAAGTGCAGAAATTGCGGGAAAACTTATACCATAATGACAGATACTTTTGCAGATAAATCCACATTCCCCCTACCTGTACAGATTGCAGTAATTAACTATACTTTAATGGGATTATCCTTATCCGCTTGTCGGCGTAATTTAGCGGTTGACTACGGGTGGCATACCTCAGAAGGCACAATCTTGCTATATAGACATAAGTTCTTAAAAGCCCTTTTAGAACACTATGGAATGCCGAAATTGTCTGGAGTAGTTCAAATTGACGAGACCTATTTCAGGGAAAACC
>JAZSJF010000177.1:0-2082 GCA_045534195.1 Clostridia bacterium
GAAAATGAAAATTGTCTTCCTAAGACCGCTTGGCCTCCGACTTAAGAGAAAGAAGACTCCTTCAGATACATTTGTTCCAACCCCCACAAGAATCCTTGGTTCTATAAAGGATTATAACAAAGTAACTGAAAGCCCGAAAGTAAACAAATACGGAAGTTTCATTGATGAAGGAAGATACAATGCCACAGGATTTTTCCGCACAGAATTAATAGACGGAAGATGGTGGATTATAGATCCTGAAGGATATAAATACATTTATAACGGTATTGCCTATGTGGTATATAATCATTCCACAAAGACTGATAAGTTTGAGGCAAAATACGGAGATATTAAGGGATGGGCAAGTGCAATTCCTGATGAATTGAGAAGTTACGGTTTTAATGGATGCGGTACTACAAGTCAGTATCAGATACTTCTTGATGACATCACACCTGACACTATACCACTTCCTCAACTTGTGAGAGAATTCAGTTTTGCTCTCGGATACAGTAAAGATTCTCTGGAAACAAATATGCTGGATGTCTTTGATCCTGATTTTGAAACATATGCTGATGCACTTGCCAAAAGATATATTGCACCTTATAAGGACAATCCCTATATATTAGGATGGTGTACAGATAATGAACCTATTGCAGGTGATAATATGCTTATTGCGTACCTTACCTGTGATCCTAAAATCAAGGGGAATGAATACAGTTACTATACTGCCTGGGAGTGGCTCAAATCCCGTCACGGAGATGGTGCGACAACGGCAGATATTACCGATAAAGACAGAAATGACTGGGTGGAATTTGTCTACGACAGATATATGAGGGTGTGCTTTGATGCTATAAGAAAGTATGATGCCAATCATATGATAATGGGACCGAAACTTGACAAACCTCATCAGGGTTCTTTCAGAGGACTTCAAAATTATGTTGATGTGGTACTGTATGACTATTACGGCAATGCATGGACTGCCGATATGCCTCAAGTGGATCAATGGTATCGCTGGGCAGGTAAACCCCTTATTAATGCCGAGTGGTATGTAAAAGGAATGGATGCCTGCACATCTGAATCGGAATTAACCAATCAGGCAGGTGTTGGCTGGACAGTTGAAACACAGAAAGAAAGAGGGGACTATTATCAGAGTTTTGTCCTTTCTATGCTTGAATCAAAGGTGTTTGTAGGTTGGCATTGGTACAGATACATGGACAATGATCCAAGGTACAAAAATAATCATTATTCAAATATAGATTCAAATAAGGGTATAGTTGACAGAGAATATGAATATCAGGAAGAGTTTTTGTCATATATGAAAACTATGAATGATAATGTGCCTGCAATCATAAAATATTTTGATAAATGAGGAGAAAAACAATGGGTAGAATACTTGGTATAGACTATGGCGACAGAAGAGTTGGGATAAGTGTTTCCGATCCTCTTGGGTTTACCGCTCAGGGAGTGTGCACTCTTGAAAACAAAGTATTTGAAAAAATGATGGAAAACTTAAAAAAGATAATAGATGAATACAATCCTACCGAAATAGTCCTGGGTATGCCCAAAAATATGGACGGAAGTATAGGGTTTCGCGGAGAAATCACAATGGAATTCAAAGAAAGTCTTGAAAAAATCTCAAATGGTGCTAAAATAGTCTTATGGGACGAAAGGCTTACTACTGTCAGTGCCGACAGAATATTTCATGTGACGGGGACAAAAGGTAAGGACAGAAAAAAGGTAGTGGACACAGTTGCGGCGTCTATTATACTCCAAAGTTACCTTGACAGTAAATGAGATGTAAAAATCCTCCATGGTGTGAAAAGGTAACAATGATAAAAAGATAAGATTTATGAAATATGGTGATTTTACAGTTACCATAATGTAGGAAATATTACATTTTATGTAATATTTCCAATGAATCTGTACCTTTTCACTGCGAACAAACTTCACCATCGTAGTATAAACATACAACTTCGGTTCAGTTTGTCCGCCCTGAAGAATTTTTCCAATCTCATTATGATGCATGTAAAATCCTCCATGGCGTGAAAAGGTAACCATGATAAAAAGTAATAATAAAAAGTAACAATAATATTAGGTAACCAC
>JAZSJF010000294.1:0-4214 GCA_045534195.1 Clostridia bacterium
TAAGTAAAGAAGTCGCTGTTCATATGTCTGTATGACACAAATCCTGTGTTGTCGCATCCTGCAAGTCCGGGTACAATCTGATGAAGCACCACATCAACACCTGCCATATCCTGACCGCTTAATGCCCTGAAGTAGTGTCCGGCTCCCTTATCGGTGCCGGCGTGATTATTGTTGTCCTCGACTACATGGCCGATAAACATCACATTGTGTTTGCGACACCATTCTCCAAGTTTATCACTGTAATTTTTCTTATATTCCAGAGTGATTTTATCCATAAATGAATGTCTTATTTCGTCGGATATATTTTCTATTTCAAACCATAGTCCGGGAAGTTTTTTTACATCGATTATTTCATATAATCTATCGTTCCACGGATGATGTACAAATGGTTCGCCGATTTTTGCAAAGGCACCGTTTCGTGAATTATTATGAAAGCAAGGTTCATCAGAAAAGAACCCTGCAAAGGTATTGCCGAAATATTTACCCATTCTGTCATAATGCGCCTGATGTACATATTTTATATATAAATCAATTGCATCAGGATTAAGCATATCGCAATAATTGACAGTAGTTTTTGTATAACCTGCTCTGGTTTTAACTATAAATACAATTCTCCATTGACCTTCAGGCAGGTCGAAATAAACCATACCGTCAGAAAGTCCTTCTGTTATATCAAGTATCTCGCTGAATCTTTCTGTATCGGGAATGTGTCTTAAAGCGAATACTCCCACAATCTCTCCCTTGCCCATATCCTTCGGAGCATTATGACGGTTGCAGTAAAAGTCACTGTCAATCCAGCAGTCTGCCATGAGAGAACCGTCTTTTACAGGTCCTGCCACATCTACATGGTATTCTGTTATGGCGTATGGTCTTAAGGAGTTGTATTCATTTTTAAATATATCATTGGCAAATCCGCTGGGAAAGTGTTTATCATCCAGTATCCATACCTTCATATCTCTTTTTTGGCATTCATTAAGTATTATCCCGACATCTTCCCACCATTCATCGCAACAGAATTTATCGTGTGTCCTTGATTCGAGACAAACAGAATTGATTCCCGAATTGTGTATTCGTTCTATTTCTTTTATAAAGAAACTGTCATCCTCATTATGAAGCCACAAAAAGGGAGTTACATAATCCAGTTTTTTGTTATTTAGAACTTCTCTAATTCTTGTATCCATAGTAGTCCGCCCTGTAATTATAAATTTAATCCTCAGACAATATTTGATTTGACATTCATTTCACCGTCGTTATTTGTATAACTTACGGATATTTTCCCGTATGGTGTGGTTATACTTCCTTTCGCCCATTTAATATCAGGGATATTTGCAGGGGATATTTCTGTTTTTGGTTGGTTGCTCCAGTCTGTATGATACTTTATTCCAAGTATATGCTCGAATAAATATGCCACTACAGAGCCAAACATCGGATGAGAATGAGAACGGGATGTGCCCCAGTATTCCCTGAAGGTGGTAGCACCTTCATTTTTCCATCTGCCGAATCCGTGAGGAGTATCTGCGGTAAGAAGTTTGTATGCAATGTCGCCTCTTCCGTATTCAAAGAGAAGGCTTGTTACCACATCAATGCCGAATATTCCCGTATCATAATATCCCAGTTTTTCATAATATTCTATGAAATTTTTCTTTGTTCTTTCATCACCGATACCTATATCAAGCATAAAAGCATTTGCACCCTGAACCATTCCGAAGAAGTTTGAATCCCAGGAATTGAAATATACTGATTTCAGTGTGTTTTTCTTTGATTCTATCCGTTCTTTAAGTAATGGGATGTCGTCGGTTTTGCCCAGATATTCTGCGATTTCCACAGCCATTTCCATAGTCTTTATGTAGTAATATGTATTGACAAAAGGTGCAGGAAGTACCACAGGTCCCGGTGTACACCATTCACCAAGACACCAGCATCCCGGTTTGTCTGATGTGACAAGATTGTTTTCGCTATGGGCTTCCATATATTCAAAGTATTTAAGCATCTGCGGGTACATTGCTCTGATTTTTGAATCATCGCCATAGTATTTGAAATATTCATAAGGCAATATCACTATTGCACCGCCCCAACCGCCGGGGCCGCCGCCTGAATGGGTATATGGTGCGGTATACTGTACATGACCTGTCAATTTGTCCTGACAGTCGGATATATCATCAATCCATTTGTAATAAAAATCCTTCATATCAAGACATCTCATTGCAGAACGGCAGGTGATTTGCCCGTCACCGGTATACCCCCTTCTTTCTATATGAGGACAGTCTGATGGGATACCCTGATGCATATTGCAGAGTTGAGTATTGATGTATGTATTATAAATCCAGTTGAGAGTTTCATCCGAACATTCAAATTCTGATGATATTTCAACATCTGAGTGGATTTTTTGAACATTCAGTACTGTTGCCTTGCCTTCCACACAGATATATCTGAATCCCATATATGTAAACATAGGGTGGGTGATAAGTTCTTTTCCGTTTGCATTGATTGTGAAAAACTGCTTGTGAGAGTGTTTTTCATTAAGCATACCGTCTGTAAGTTCTTCAGAAAATGTGACCTTCACAATGTTGCATCCCTTTTCGGTCTTTATAACAGGGTAGCCTGATATATTGCTTTTTGCATCATATATGACTGTGTTGTTATTACGGGATACAATTTCAGGGGTGATTTCCTGAATAACCTTGTCTTTGGGACAATCAGAATATAGGTATTCTGTTTCCGGTTTTGGTGCTTCGGTTACATTTTTCCAGTTTGTATCATCAAAATCAGTGTTGAGGCAATTTTCGTCCCAGTCTGTATAATCCTGTTCTTCACCGCGATAAAATACAACATTCTTAATGTATGAAGGTGCATACTTATCAGTAAGATCCGATACTATGTATTTCGTTTCTTTTTCTGTTGTCAAAGTAATTATGTAACAGAGTTTCATATCTCCGTATTTTATGTCAGAATAATTCCCGTTATACCAGCCTTTGCCGAGAAGAGTGCAGAGAGTATTTTTTCCTTTTTTTATAAGATGGGTTATATCATATTTTGAAACATATATTCTGTGGTTGAAACATTCATCAGATGGGAAATTTCTATCTTCGTAGTCAGAGTTCAGCGGAAGAAACAAATAATCGCATCCGGGAACACCGTTTATATAAAACACAAATGTTCCAAGACCGATTATATCTATAGTAGCACTTTTTATATCTTCATCAATCTGAAAATTCTTCCTGAATACACCGTATGTTTCAATGTCTTCAGCCATTATCCATTTTGCATTATTAAATATTTCCTCAAAACTGTATTTTTGGTTCATTATGATATTGCCTCCTGTCAGGATTTGAATTTTCTGTATTCACTTGGGGTGCAGTGCTTGTATTCTTTAAACACCTTACCGAAATAAGCCATTGATGAAAAACCGCATCTGTCAGTGATTTCACTGATGGGAAGTTTGGTTGTCAGGAGGAGTTTTTCGGCATTCATTATTCTTGCGAAATTCAGATAATCAACAAAAGATATTCCGAATTCTGCTTTGAATAATCTGCAGAAGTGTGCCTTATTCACATTAAGTATACTGCTTACGTTTTCCAGAGTAAAGGATGATGATATATTGTCATTAACATATTCTATTACAGGTAAAAATCTCTCTGTTTTTTTGCCTGCAAATAAATCCTCGGGATTTGTAAGTATTTTGTATCGGTAAAGAATTGCAAATATCATGGAAATCTGCGCTTTAATATAATTTTCGTATGACGGTTTTTTGTTTACCTGTTCTTCTCTTGCGGTTTCTATACATTTTTTCAGTTCTTTATTTGCATCTGTGCCTGATTTTATAAGGATGCAATCTTCGTCAAAAAACTCTTCCATCGAATGAGTAAAAAGAGCGGTGTTGTTTGAAGTGTTTTTTGAAAAAATTATAACTATTACAGGGGACATCGGGTACATAACAGAACTGTGTGCCACATTTCTGTTTACAAAGAATATATCTCCTTTTTCAAGAGTGTATTTGCGGTCATTAACAATATATTCTTTTTTTCCGTCAAGCAACAGACTTATTTCATATTCATCGTGGATATGCTTTTCTACATCTTTTATTTGATCTTTGTAGCGTCCCGGTTGGATGCTTACTACAGAATCTCTCACCGTAGAATCAGGAAACTGAACTCTCATGGTAGTTCTCCTAAGTCGGAGGCCAAGGCGGTCTTAGGAAGACAATTTTCATTTTC
>JAZSJF010000082.1:0-6822 GCA_045534195.1 Clostridia bacterium
CCGGATACACCTTATCTGCCAACACATATTTATCTCCGGAATATATCCTTATCTGATTGATTTTTTCTTCAATGCGGCATCCTTCATCATCCACGGAAGAAACTGTATCCTTTACGGATATACTGCCGCCGGTAATCTTAAGATAAGTAAGTCTTATGCCTGATTCATCGTCACCAATTTTATACACCCTTGCGCCAAAATCCGACGGATAATTTTTTTCACAGGTATAAATTCTCATACAGTCACACAATTCATCCACACCCTGATTCTTAAGAGCAGAGCCAAAAAGAACAGGGAATATTTTTCGCATATGAAAAAGTGATACAAGTGTTTCTTCGCTTAAACTTTCGCACTCAAGATATTCCTCCATTGCCTCTTCATCGCACATGGCAATTTCTTCAAAATTTACACAGGCGTCATCCTCACCTGCTTCAAAAAATCCCTCTCCAAAAGATTCGTTCAGGTTATCAATAACTGTTTGCTTTCCGTCGTAAGGTAGGTCTGTTTTGTTTACAAACACGATAGTTGGTATATGGTGTTGTGACAGAAGGCGCCACAATGTTTCGGTATGTCCGGTTACCATATCTGATGCAGAAATAAGAAGAATTGCATAATCGATAACAGAAAGTGTCCTTTCCGTTTCTGCGCCGAAATCCGTATGCCCCGGAGTATCAATAAGATATACTGTCATATCATCAAACTGAAGTTTAGCCTGTTTCGAAAATACAGTAATCCCTCTTTCCCTCTCGATAGCATCAGTATCAAAAAAAGTATTGCGTTTGTCTACTCTGCCCATTTCCCTTATATTGCCTGCTTTATATAACAATGCTTCAGACAAAGTGGTTTTGCCCGAATCAACATGGGCAAGTATTCCCAGTGTAAATTTTTTCATACCAATATCCTTTCAGAATGCTTTTGCGCACCTTTTTACAGTTGGGCAAAAAACACTTCAGGCTGTGACAAAAAATGCCACAGCCGGAATTTATATATTTTGGTGATTAATATTCTATAAGTTCATAGTCAGGAGGAATTACAAAAAGTGAGTCATCCGCCTTATTCTGTGCTGTTTCAATCTTTATAAAGGTGGAAGTACCTTCCTGAATAAACTCAATAAATTTAAGTTCATCCCCATCAAAATAGTACCTGTCCTGACCGTTTTCGGCACTGAATTCCTCGTAATAATATTCCTTGCCCTCCGCGGTGTTCTTTCCTGATTTGTAACTGTCCTTACTTATACCAGTGGACTTAAGAGTTTCTATTCTGAAACAGTCATTCTCTGTATCGTCATAGACCATATACGCTTTATTTACATCATACACTCTGTATACTTTGGCGTCTTTGTATATCTGCACCTCTGTGCCTTCGGAGTTTTCGGTTTTGTTGTAATTTACTCCGTTTTTTGTAGCCATAGTAAGGGTTTCTCCGCCAAAACTTACAACCCAGAAGTATTCAGCGGTATCTACACTGTCATTAAAAAAGGAATATGTTTTTGATACTCCGCTGTTTTCCACCTGTTCTCCGCTATTGCAGGCAACAAGGGCCATACACATAATAAGCGCCGTAATAAATGCTGTTATTCTTTTCATATTACCCTTCCTTTCTTGCCTCTTTGAAAATTTTACATAAGAAATCTTGAACGAATACACTCATAACGCATTCCGGAACATATGAAATGCTCTACAAGAACCACATCAATATCACCAAGAAGTCTGTCTGCCTTTGCCGTGGCTTCCACATCTTCTCCCGACGGATTCAGATTGTTACCCGGATGATTGTGTGCAAGTATAATACCGGTGGCATTGTGTTTTAAAACAAGTTCCACAATTTCTCTGGAGTAAATTGCAGTTCTGTCCACTGTTCCTTCGCTTATGGTACAGATCTTCAGTATTTTTCGCTCTGCATTGAGAAGTATAGCAATAAGACTTTCCTTTTTTCTGTTTATAAAATAATTGCAACAAAATCTTCCCGCTTCATCCAGAGTCTGGAGATAAACAGTCTTTCTGTCATATTTATAACTGTTTCTTATAAGATAATTATGCATTTCTGATACATAGTTTATAAGAAGTGCCGTTTCTTTGCCCACTCCCTTTACATCCTGAAGGTATTCAATATCGGCATTAAAGACATTTTCGAGATTGCCGAATTCCTTTATCAGCGAATGAGCAATACCGTTTGTATCTTTTACTTTATTTGTAAAATACAGAAGCATTTCAAGTTTTTCGTGATCCGAAAACATATCTATTCCGCCTGAATAATACTTTTCCTTCATACGTTGTCTGTGTCCCAGATGTATATTCTCTTTTTTGTTCAAATTACTGTCGTCTTTCATCTTCATTTTGAAAACACTTTCCGATACATTTATTTTGTTTCATTGTGGGCAGCGTCCACTACATTTTTTATATATTCATCATCAAAACTGTCATCTGATGACAGTTCTTTTTTTATATACATAAGAAATTCTATATTACCCTCAGGTCCTTTGATAGGAGAATAATCAAGGCCCAGTATTCCAAAACCAAGTTCACGGGCAATATTAAGACACTTGTCTATAACCTTTATATGAACGGCCTTATCCTTGATTACACCTTTTTTTCCCACATCTTCCCTTTGTGCTTCAAACTGAGGTTTAATAAGTGCAACACAGATGCCGCCTTCCCTCAGAAAAGAATGAACAACGGGAAGAACAAGTTTCAGTGATATAAATGATACATCTATTGAAGAAAAATCCACATCTTCCTCAAAAACTTCCATATCAAGATATCTGACATTGGTTCTTTCGATATTAACGACTCTGTCATCACTTCTCAGTTTCCAGGCAAGTTGTCCGTATCCCACATCAATGGAATATACCTTCACTGCCCCGTTCTGAAGCATACAATCGGTAAAACCACCGGTGGATGCACCAACATCCGCACATACAAAACCCGCTAAATCTATACCGAATGAATCAATGGCTTTTTCCAGTTTAAGTCCGCCGCGGCTAACATACTTCAATGTGCTTCCGCGGATTTCCAGCCGTTGTCCTTCAGAAACCTTATCACCGGCCTTCATTGCCTTCTGGTCATCTACATAAACAATACCTGCCATAATATAGGCTTTAGCCCGCTCTCTGGATTCAACCAGACCGCGGTTAACAAGTTCAACATCCAATCTTTCTTTCATCAAAAGTCCCCATTTACATCTGAGATTTTATTTTGTTTACAATACTGTCTTTATCAAGATTATATTTTTCCATAAGTTCACTTACCTTGCCGTGAGGGATAAATTCATCAGGCCATCCGATATTAAGATATCTTCCCGGAAGTTTCTGTGATATAAAACTGCCCGCACCGCCTGAAATCACATTATCCTCAATTGTCACAACAAGTCTGCACTTTGAAAGGTAAGCCTTTATCGTTTCTTCATCAAAGGGCTTTACAGTCCTTATATTGACTACGGCAGTGCTTATATTGTCTTCTTCAAGTTTATTTGCCACATCAAGTGACAATCCTTTCATATTTCCCACAGACACAATACACACATCATTACCGTCTTTTAACCTTTCTGCCTTTGAAAGAGAGAAATCATCTGTTGAAGATTCCTCTGCCACACCTCTCGGGTATCTTACGGCAACAGGTGTTGTCATATCATTTATTGCATATTTTATCATTGCCTCAAGTTCCCCTCTGTCTGCCGGACAAAGAACTGCCATATTTGGCATATGTGTAAGATAAGACAAATCAAATACACCCTGATGTGTGGCACCGTCGTTACCTACCACTCCTGCTCGGTCTATAAGAAATACACAGTGTAGATTCTGAAGACACACATCGTGTATAAGTTGGTCATATGCTCTCTGCAAAAATGTGGAATAAACACAGAACACCGGAATAACACCTCCTGCGGCAAGTCCTGCCGAAAGGGTAGTTGCATGTTGTTCTGCTATTCCCACATCAAAGAAATTATCGGGGTAGTTATTCTCCACATCTTTCAATCCGCACCCGGATGACATTGCGGCAGTGATTACCGCAATATTTCTGTTGTGTGACAGTTCATTAAGAAGAACTTCACCTGCCACATCAGAATAAGACTTTCCCTGTGGTTTTTTTGCATTTTTACTTGCTACGCCGTGAAAAGCCTCCGGCTTTGTTTCAGCATCTTTATACCCGTAGCCTTTCTTTGTAAGCACATGAACAAGTACGGGTTCATCAAGGTTTTTTGCTCTTTTTAAAGTTTCTGTAACTTCTTCCAGGTTGTGTCCGTCAACAGGTCCCAGATATGTGAAGCCCAGTTCCTCAAAGTATACTCCTGACATGGAAGAATACTTAATCTTCTCTTTGGCAGTGGAAAGTACATTTATCACACCGTCGCCGGCTTTACCGAATTTCTTTAAGAAATTTGATAAATCGCTTTTGGTTTCCATATAACGTTTGCTTGTGCGGAGTTTTGTAAGATGTCTTGAAAGACCGCCTACATTCTTACCGATACTCATTTCATTGTCATTGAGGATAACGATAAGTTTGGTTCCGCTGTTTCCTGCATCATTAAGTGCTTCGAAAGCCTCTCCGCCACCGAGAGAACCGTCTCCGATAAGGGCAACAACATGGTAGTTTTCCCCTCTTATATCTCTGGCTCTTGCAATCCCCAGTGCCGCAGACACAGATGTACTTGCATGTCCCGCCACAAAGGCATCATATTCACTCTCAACGGGATTGGGAAATCCGGAAATCCCTCCGGTCTGTCTTAATGTGTGAAACTTTTCATATCTTCCGGTAAGAAGTTTATGAACATAACTCTGGTGTCCCACATCAAAAACAAACTTATCCTTTGGTGAATCAAATGCAAGATGCATACCAACGGTCAGTTCAACCACACCCAGGTTGGATGCCAGATGTCCGCCGTTTTTCATAACTGTATCTATAATATATTCTCTTATTTCCTCACACAAAACACCAAGATTATCCGAAGACAAGCCTCTCAAATCCTTTGGTGAATTTATTTTTTCCAAAAGCATACTAATTCTCTTTTCTTTGCTTTTTATCTTTTTGTTTTTTCTTAGGCAAAATTAATTTGAATGTATATATGGTTTTTCCTACAAAAGCAATAATACTGTCGCCCTTTGACAATGCAAAGCCTTTTCCCAGTGCTTTTCCTCCTACGGTAAGTGCGGCAACAATACCTGCAAGAATAAGATTTACTATCTGATTTTCTACAGTTCCCGCCTGTGTCATAAGTGCAACGATTGTAGCCGCCAGACCACCGGAAATAACACCTGCAATATCCCCTATCACATCGTTACAGAAGTTGGAAACCTTATCAGCACTTCTTATAAGACCGATTGCTTCTTTTCCGCCCTTCATACCTTTGGCACTCCTTGCGTGAAACGGTGCTTCAGATACTGATGTGATTGCTATACCGATTATATCAAAAACAATACCTATCAGTATCACTGCAAAAAGCACGGCAAAAGCCACATATATATTAACTTTTCTGAGTATTTCGTTTGTAGCCACATTCATGGACATAGAAAGCACAAATGTAATAAGTGTAATCTTTATTGCCCATCCAATCTGGCTTTTTTCTTTTTTGTTTCGCTCTTTTTTCTGTTTCATTTCATATTTCCTGTATTCAATATTAAAATAAGGTGGCTATATGTGAAGTTAAATTTACGGCTTAGGTCCGGTTGGATTTCCCACACTGTCACCAATCGTCGCCGAAATGGCAGTTCCCTTTTAAGCCAGTGTGTGTCATGTCACCATAGACACTACCGGATTACCACTTAGTCCGCACTGCAATCCCTCACATAAACCAGCCTAGGAGATTTCCTCCGCAGTCAAATTGACTCTTAGCCTCTTTTGCAAACAATCTTTCAAACCCCGAATCTTTTTTGTCCAATGGCCGTTAGACAAAAAAGCATGTTGATTATCCGTGATTATTCACTCAAGGCAGGCTACTCTGCACACAGCGTATTGCTACCTACACCGCATAGCAGGTTTTATCCTAAAACGTAATCTTGTCCCCATATTTTCAGGACGCGGTCATTCAGGGAATCGTCCGTTATATACTATGATAAATCATAATTACAGACAACCCCAGGATGAGGATTACGAATTTAGGTCTCCACGGAAAAAGGGTCAACGCCCGCATGCCATTACGGATCGCCCTTAATCCTTAACTCCCAGCATCAGCCCCACACTGGGCGTATGAAGCCAAACACAAGGAACTTCATCGATATGCCCTTTAATGGATTTTTAGGCCCACCTTAAAAGTCAACCGATCTGACTAGGATACTGTGCCACCTGATTTATGAAATTTTGCAGAGAATGGTAATTCTCCGCTATGATATTTTAGCACAACAAACATCCATTGTAAAGGCATTTGAATGTTTTGTTACAATTTGGTAACAGTACAATACAAAAAAAGAGGAAATATTACATAAAAATGTAATATTTCCCACATAATGAATAATTTATAAGTTTTGTTGTGATTTCAGGGCTTTGATTTTGGCTTACTCTATGCCTTTTTGCGATCTGGAGTTTTTTTTACATTCCCCTGATGTATTTATTAAAGTATCTCGCTTTCAAAAAGAGGTACATTTCTTTCTTTAAGTACCTTCTGCACATCGTTGTATGTAAAGTCCTTGTTGTCTATATATGCACTGCAGGCAATACCTGCCGCCTCTCCTGTCACTGCGCAAGGAGGAATTACTCTTGATGCGTCCCACATTGACTGTGTTACAGACATACATCTTCCTGCCGCAAAGACATTTTTGATTTTGTTTGTATAAAGAGTTTCAAAAGGAACTTCATAAATCGGACCCTTATATCTCCAGTCGGAAATCAT
>JAZSJF010000363.1:0-1904 GCA_045534195.1 Clostridia bacterium
TTTTCTTTGCCACCCATAGTTTCTACAAGATTTGATACATCGTTGTAATTGATATATGATGCATCCCATGAAGTTGCTTCATAAAAGTGACTGTTGTAGCCTTTGTGAGCATCAAAATCAGCATCGAAGGTACCGTCATCATTTCTGTTTTGCGGAAATCCCACAAATCCTTCGCTTGATAAATCCTTGTTCCATACATTACGCCAATTGAGAGAACGGCTTAAATATTTCTGATATTCTTCATCTGTCCCAAGTTCCTTTGCAACAAAGGACACCGCTTTGTCATTAAAAGCAAATCCAAGTGTAGAAGACGCAGGTTTAAATCTGAAAGAATACTTCCTCCCTGATACAGTTACATTGTTTTTTGTAGCAAATCCTTTTTGTATATATTCGGGAGAACGCATATTCTCTGCACTCTCCAGAAGAATTTTATACAAATCTTCCCACTCATATTTCTTAAGTTCTATGCCTTTGATATAAGCATCTGCAATAGCATTCTCTATATCATTTCCGCCTTGTCCCGCAAGGTTTTCCACTCCTGCCACATATTGGTCTCCAATAACCACTCCGGGTTTCCCGGTACGGTTTTTCAAAGCACGGTCTGCAAAAGACTCAATAATTGATGACATCTTATCAGGATACAAAAGTGAGTACATTGGAAACACTGTCTTCCACACATCCCACACTGTATGAAAATCATCCCAGTCACCATGGTCATCTGTACGGTTTCTCGGTTGCAGATTTGTATGATACATTGCAGTATAAAATCTTCTTAAAAGGGACTTATCGTCTGTATTTATATCTATTGCACTAAACACATCAGCCCATTTGGTTTTTGCATTATCTCTTACGATATCATAGTCGAATCCGGGGATATCTTTATCAAGATGTTCCTTTGCCATATCAGTACTTACAAATGATATGGAAATCTTTACCTTTACAGTCAGTGGCTTTTTGGGTATACCAAATTTTACAAAAGAAATAAGTTTCTTTTTTTCATTGATTGATACGGTTGTTTCTTTATCATCGCAAAGGGTAATGTCTTCACCTGACAAGATTCCGATTTCATCACAATCAGTATCAAATTCAAGGTGAAAATACATATCGTATTCCTTATCTGACCAGTTGCCCGTCATATGACCGCCACCGGAAACAGATTTATAAATCGGATTAACCTTTACATATCCATTATCCATACAAGCATCTATATCAAGTTTACGACCTATATCCACAAGAAAAGATGCTTCTTTACCTTCAGGAAACTCAAATGTATATATAGCCGTATGATGAGAAGGGGTAACTTTTGCCTTTATACCGTTTTTTAATCCTACTTTGTATTCGTAACATTTGGCAATTTCTGTACCGTCGATTGCCCATTCTGCCCTGTCTTTGTCATCAAAAGAAAAGTTTCCGCTCATTGGTGCAAGCAAAAAATTACCATAGCACTTAACTCCGCCCGCCCCTGATGTATATAGCTGTCCGAAGCCGACTATCGGTTGATTTCTTGTATATCCGCCACAATCCTTCTCCAAGGTCTCAGGACAAGGATGAATAGAGCCTGCGGGGAGTATAGGCCCTGCCGATGTGGCACTTCCTACTCCGAACAAGGGATCTGCATACTCTAATGCGTCAATATTTTTATATTTTATAAATTCAGATTTCTGAATAAGATTTTCCATAGATTTCCTTACTTTCAATCCTATCACCCCTGATTTTATTATAGATTAATAAAAAGAGTAGTTCTTACAGTATTTTAATCAAAAGTTATCATTTTTTCAGTTTTGGTTGAAAAAACTAAATAAGTAGTATATAATTATGGTATCAAACCTTAAGGAGATAAAAGATGAAAAATTACAGTCTCTACAGCTCTCAAAAATTCTTACCTGATGGAAATATTTCAGTAG
>JAZSJF010000205.1:0-1751 GCA_045534195.1 Clostridia bacterium
TGTCGTTCTGTGAGCCAAGGAGTTGAAAATGAAAATTGTCTTCCTAAAGACCGCTTGGCCTCCGACTTATCAAGAATTACATTTCCTGCAGGAAGCATATTTCCGTTTGTATCTGTCATTACAGGTGCCATATATGATGCAGACTGGAACCATTTCCAAAGCCAGATACCGGTTATATTTTCGTTTGCAAATGCATTTATAAAGAAGTCTCTTGTGAAGTTTGCCACATAGTTTACATCTGTTGAAGAAACAGTATATTCTGTTATGGCAATTTTTCCTTTAAGTTCATTTGCAATATAATCGTAAATCTTATTTGAAAATTCAGGTGGGTAATATGTACCGCCAAAATGTGACTGTATACCTACACCGTCAAGGTCTGCACCCGCTTTGAAAGTAGGTGTGGCAATTTCATTTTTCCATCTTTCATAATATGAATAAATATTTGCACCATCTACAAGCATAAGATTACTTTCCGGATTTGCCGCTCTAGCCCAGTCAGCGATTTCTTTATAATAATCTGCACCGTATGTACCGTATACAGATTCGCCTTCTTTGGTATGACCGAATGTTTCGTTAAATACATCCCACTGACTGAATTCACCTGCGAAATCGTCAGAAAGTTCATCAATCCAACTCCTGATTCTCAAATCACAGAAATCTTTATTCATCATATTTTCTACAAGATCATCAGGAAGAAGTATTGTTCCTGAAGGAGTTGAAGGATAGTCAAATATAAACACATGGCCTCTGTTGTATATAGAACCAAGTTCTTTTGCGGCATTAACCTGTTGTCTTGCACCTGTCATAGAACCGGATGCCTTTGATGTTTCGTATGGTCCCCACTTCATTCCATGTTCAACTACACAACCATTGAACCAACTGTTAAATTGTGCCGCCTTTTTTTCATCCATATGAATCCAACTGCTTATTGCAGTACCAAGAGGAAATGCAGATTCAAACATATCAAAGGTAACCTTTGCATCAGGAACGGGATTTCCGTTTTCATCCTTTACAACAACCTTGAAGTCCCCTTTTCTTACCTTTTCAATCTTCTGAATTGCTTCTGCTCTCCACGGAGCATCTTTTTCAAGTTCTTTTGTAAGGAAACCATCAAAAGAAGGTAATTTATAATCACCTGCAATTTCCGGACCATAATTAAGAATTCTGAAGTTAGCCACTTCAACAGTCTGAGGTGCTTCACAGTATCCAAATCTTATCGCTACATCATCAAATCCCTCTTTCATCACAAGAGGAATATAGATGTCAACCCAGTCTGAAGGGATATTTATCTTCTGGAAGTTAAGTTTCTGCCATCTTCCTGAAGCGATTTCCTGAATTTGAGTATATATTGTACCATTACCTGCAACACCGCCATCTGTAAGTCTTGCTTTGAATGCTACAAGTACATTGTCCCCTTCTTTGTACTTGCCCTTGATAGGTTGTCCCATTGCCCAGGTATGAGCACTTGATGATGAAGGAACCTCACTTGTAATGACACGGAGTGCCTTATCTACACCGATGTTTTCTTTTGATACATCGACTACCTCAGCACTTCCGAATTTATCCACAGTTACAATCTCTTCGGATTTGCTGAAAGTACCTTTTGTAAGGAAATGTTCCGGTTCAACTATTGTAACAGGCTTTGTAACTATCAAAGAAAGATAGTTATCGTCAACTGTTGATTTTGTTTCAAAATATTCAAGGTCATCAAGTGCATTTGATCTTGTAAACTCTGTAGGAACAGGTCTGTG
>JAZSJF010000446.1:0-14906 GCA_045534195.1 Clostridia bacterium
TAAAAGGGATGCACGAAAAATAAAAAAGTGCCCAAGAGCACATCAACCCCCTGACCCCCAGTCTTGGGGGCATATCGGTTCACTTTTTTGCGTGAAGCAAATTTCCGCCGAGGACCGCGGAAATTCCTATCACATAAAAAAATTGCGACAGCCATAAGGCTATCGCAACTGAATTTATGCGCACCACATCCGCAAAACGGAATAATTGCTTCTTTAGACAATTCTATTTTGCAAAGCAATATCAATGCAGGTCTTCCGGCTTATATCCTTGCGTCATAAAGACATATTTTGTTCTGCCTTCTCAGTTTCCCAATGACTGACTTTCGTCAACGAACAAAAAAGATAATACGGCGACAGTTATCGCGCAGGTATCTCACCTGCTTCCCTTTTCACCGGATATGGCAGTTAAGCCATACCCGACACACTGTGTGAGTATTTAATTTTTATGTATATACAATATCATTTCTTACATCAATTGTCAATACAAGTATGGACTTTGTATTACATTATGCCAAAAGCACAATCAACGGTATAGACACGATAGACAACAATGTACTTACAGATACTATCTCAGAGCCGAATATCGCATCAAGACCGTAATTTGATGCAAAAAGGCTTGTAACCGCCGCTGCAGGACACGCCGCCGCAATAAGTATCGCCTTTCCCGCAATATCATTTATTGGGAACACCATCAGAATAAGCCATGTAATCAACGGTATTACCAGAAGTCGCATACCGATTGCCATATAGAGAAGTTTATTTTTGAATGTTTCGGAAAGTCTGATTTTTGCAAGATAAGTACCGAGAACAATCATGGAAAGAGGTGTATTCATAGCCGCAAGATTATCCACACAATCAGAAACCAACGGCGGAAGTTTGATACCGAATACAAAGAGTGAAAGCGCAATCAGTGAGCCTATGATTCCCGGATTTATAAATATACTTTTCAAAGACAAATCCTTTTTGTTTTCTGTAAGGGTATACACTCCCATTGTCCAGTATATTATAGTAAATGTTGCAAGATAAGACGAACCGTAAAACACTCCGTCAGGACCTAAGGATGCAGAAAGAAGAGGAATTGCCATAAATCCGCAATTGGAATAAACTGCACCGAATCTTGCTACTCTGTAGCGGTTTGTCTGTTCTTTTCTGAACACAAACATACATAGAACTATTGATGCGATATGGATTATAATAGTCAATATTACCCCCATCACAAGTTCCTTTGCAAGTCTTACTTCAAACGGTCTCTGATATGCATTGATAAGCACTGCAGGGGTTACCGCCATAAGAAGAATGTTTGTAAAGAATTTTGCTCCAGTATCGTTGATTTTGTCAAACTTCGCAAGTACAAAACCAACTCCCATAAGCAAAAACATTATCGCTACCTGCTTTGCAACTATTACACTAATCATTTTGCATCAACCCTTTCACTAAATCATTTGTATATTATCATTGAAGAAAACGGTTTTATTTTTATATCCGAAAGATTTACCCTGTTACCCGTAAGCAAATCTTCACCCTCGCCCTGATCCGCATATACCGTAACTTCCTCTTCACCGATATTTATGGCAAAGAATATTACGCTATTTTCAAAACTTCTCTTAAACACCATATATTTGTTATTCAACACACACTTTGAATAATCACCGTATGACAGTACTCTGTTGCTTACGCGTATGGAAGAAAGTTTCTTTATATGTTCAGTGAGTTCTCTGCATTTATCTTTATCTATATCATCTATAAACGGTCTTAACCTATAGTCATTGTCTGACTTATCTCCCTCTGCGCCAAACTCGGAACCGTAATATATACAGGGTATTCCCGGTATAGCATAGAGAAGAGAATAAAGATTATAAATATTTCTTTTGTCATTCAGTGCGGTATATACTCTTATAACATCGTGATTGTCAACGAAATTAAGAAGATGCTTTCCTCTCATAAGAGCCCAGTCAACTGATGAAAAAAGTCTTGTAAGAGAATATTCTATTTCAAAAAGATTGTTGGTGTTTATACTTGACACCATTCCCTTGAAACACTCGTATCCGGTAATGGAATCAAGTTTCTCAGGTGTGATATGCTGACTGAAATTCTGACAGTGTATAACCTCTCCCACAATGAAGAAATCCTTTTTCAGTTTTGATGTTTCTTCTCTTAAATATCTCAAAAACCACTCGGGCAGAAGATAACACACATCCAGTCTTAATCCGTCTATATCAAATTCATTGATATAAAATCTGATTGCTTCGGTTATATGATTAAGACAATCGGGATTTTGAAGATTCAGTTTCACAAGTTCCTGATGTCCTTCCCAACCTTCATATCCAAAACCGTCATTATATGCACTGTTGCCGTCAAACCATATGTTGAACCAGTATCTGTACGGTGATGCTTCACGATTTCTGATAACATCTTCAAATGCAAAGAACTTCCTTCCCACATGATTGAATACACCGTCAAGAACAACTTTTATCCCGTTTTTGTGAAGTTTTTTCACAAGAGATTTAAACTCTTCATTTGTGCCCAGTCTTGAATCCACTTTAAAAAAGTCCACAGTATCATACCCGTGTCTTTCGCTTTCAAACAACGGATTAAAGAGCACAGCACCAACACCCATATCTTTCATATGAGGAATATGATTTTCTATCTTATCAAGTCTGTGATGCGGATTGAAATCATTCTCCCTTTCGCAATTGCAAAATCCCAGGGGATATATCTGATAAAAAACACTTTCGTCAAACCACATATTTTATCTCCTTATTATTCAATAGAAATTATCCTTACTGTTTTTTCATCCAAAGTAAACTTTATTTCATAATTTCCAAACGCCATACCATATACTCTTTGCGAATCATTTATATATCTGGGGCAGGGATTAAGGGACAGTATATCAATTATATTTTTCATTGTTGATTTATCCACATTTTCTGATATTTCTTCATCACATATCACTGCCATTCTTTCGTCTTTGTGCACATCGGAAAATCCGCCCTTTGCATCAAAAACACAATCTGCATAGGGAATATAAGGCTTGATGTCATACAAAGGTGTAGCGTCTGCCATATCGGCGCCTGTCACATATATCACAGGTGAATCCTTTTCGTCAAGAGATATTTTCTCAATTTTTACACAACTTAATCCGATAGAATTAGGTCTGTTTGGAGAACGGGTGGCAAACACCCCCACTCTCTTATTTCCGCCAAGTACAGGCGGTCTTACCGTAGGAGACCAACCTGTTTTTTCAAACAGATTGAAATCCCATAGAAGCCACAAGTGAGAAAACTCCTCAAGTCCTGATATGGCTTCTTTTATTCTGTATTCTTTTCTGAATACTATTCTTGATATTACACCGGTATTCATCCCTGACTGACGGGGAATACCGAATTTTTCTTTATAATCATTGTATATATCTGCAATTATTTCCATAAAACCATCCACTCTGAGGTTATTTGTCTTCTCTAAATAATGAGGACTGCAAAAATATTTTTACAGTCCTCTTTCATATTGATTTAATACAGTTATCAGCCGAATACTCCGAATCCGTTCAGGAATATTATAAGGAGAAGTACAGGACTTACATATTTTACCATGATTTCATAAAGTTTCTTTCTTGAGAATTTTTCTCCGTTAAGTGAAACTTCATCACAGATATACTTTGTACCGATAAACCAACCAACACCAATACATGTACAGAATGCAACGATAGGCATAATGAAGTTGTTTGAGAACCAGTCGAGAATATCAAGTATCTGTTGTCCCTTTGCACCGTTAGGAAGATCTACAGCCACAAGGAAAACATTATATCCGAGGCAGGTAATAATACCGATAACCAAAGATACGCCAAGCACTATTGTAGTAGCCACTTTTCTTTTGATATTGAATCTGTCCATAATCATAGAAGATATTGCTTCCAGAAGTGAAATTGAGGATGTGATTGCGGCAAAGATTACAAGCAAAAAGAACATAGCACCTATAACATCGCCAAACCATCCCATAGCATCAAACACCTGAGGCAATGCAACAAACATAAGTGATGGTCCTGCCTGAGAAAGACCTGCATCACCGAGGAAACAGTATACAACCGGAACCATGATAACACCTGCAAGCAATGCTATACCTGTATCAAAAATTTCTATATGATTAACAGATTTTACAAGATTTGAATCCTTAGGAGTATATGAACCGTATGTAATCATAATACCCATTGCAAGACTCATGGAATAGAACAACTGTCCCATTGCATCAAGCACAACATGGAGAAAACCGGTAAATGTCATTCCCTCAAAGTTTGGAATGAGATAAATCTTAAGACCGTCTATGGCAGTCACACCTGTTGCCGGATTTTTCAGAGTAAGTGAATATCCTGCGATAAATATAACAAGTATAAGAAGAACGGGCATAAGAACTTTTGAGCACTTTTCTATTCCCTTATCAACACCAAGATATACAAATACTGCTGTTGCAATCATAAATATAAGGAACCACATCAAAGGTTCTGCCTGAAATGTATCAGAAAGACCAATTGCCTGATAGAAGAATCCGCCTGTCGGATCTACCGCCGCAGCACCATTACCTGAAATATATGTAACCGCATACTTTGTTACCCATCCGCCGATTACACAGTAGTATGGGAAGATGATAACAGGCACTATAAGAATAAGATATCCGAGCCATGTAAATCTCTTATCTGCAGTCTGAAATGCACCTACAGGACTTCTGCCTGTTTTTCTTCCGAGTGCGATTTCCGTTGTCATAAGCGCAAAACCGAATGTAAGCGCAAGAACAATATATACAAGCAAAAATACACCGCCGCCGTTTTTTGCAGCAAGATAAGGGAACCTCCACAGATTTCCAAGACCTACTGCACTGCCGGCCGCCGCAAGTACAAAACCAAGACTGCCGGTAAAACTACCTCTTTTGTTTTCCATTATTATTTACCCCCAAAATTATTAACATCTTTTATATTTTACCACTAAATTCGGATACTGTAAAGTTTTTTTGCTATTTTACGATAACTTTTTAATCATCAATATCCATATTAAGTATGTCTTTGTATATATCAACAGAAGATTGTGCTTCTTTTCGCGGTACAATAATTTTCATTCCGTCATAAATCTTTTCAGAACGGTTTATACTATCCCGGTCTGCATCCTCTGTCAGACCGCCTGCAAGATTTATCACATCTTCCACCAAAGATTGCTCACTGAACACATATACACCGGGATTTACCACCGCACCGCTTATATCCACTGTAATTTTTTCATTGGCAGCACTGTCTGTCACCGAATCTTCTCTGACAGTTTCTTTGCTCACATCTTCAGAATATTCTTTTCCGCCAAAGAACACTGCCTTCACAACCAACCCTGTCACTATGACAACTATAATAAGAATTAAAATCTTCAGTACAGGTTTGTTATTCCCCGTCATATTATCCCTTCTTCTGTAAAGCCTGTTATTTCAGGTCAATGAGTTCTGAAAAATCATATATATAATAATCGCAAAGTGCCTTCATTTCTTCAACATATTCCTCACTTGTTTTATCATACACTCCGCATACTTTCATTCCTGCGCTTTTTGCAGTTTTATCCGCATTGTAATTATCATCAAGAAACAGTACTTCTTCTGTGGTTACACCCATTTTTTCCGCCGCTTTTACATATATTACGGGATCTGTCTTTGATGTGGCAAAATCATCGCAGGACCACACATTATCAAAGAGATCATATATTCCCAGTCTTTTAAGGCAGGGATCAAGAGTGAGATGGGGACTTGCAGTAAGAACATTGAGGCTTATCCCTTTATCCTTAAGTTTGAGAAGGGTTTCTTTTACATTGTTTTTTGCAGGGATATTGAAGGTATATTCCTTTATTGCATTTTTGCCCATTATTTCGGTAAGTTCATCCATAGGCATATCAAGTCCCAGTTCATTCAGGAAATACTCGGCAGTTTTCATAAAGCCGAGAGGAGTAATAGTTTTTACAAGATCCTTCCCGTAGGATATATTATTATCATCAAGAATCTTTGTCATTATCGACACATATGCAGGCATTGAATCAACCAATGTGCCGTCAAAATCAAATAAATATGTTTTCATCTTTTTCTCCCTTATTAATAATATACAACAATAAGAATTTTATCATATAATGGAGAAATAATCAAGACAAAAAGCCTTCGGGGATGACTTTATCATACAAAATCAAGTGCAATTGTCTTTTTGTGAAAGATACTTTATTATCCCCTCACTTGCCACTGCTCCGTCACTCATGGCAGTTACTATCTGACGGATTTTTTTGTTTCTGGTATCTCCTGCAGCATATACACCTTCACAATCGGTTTTGCACATTTCATCCGTTATTATATAGCCATTATCATCAAGACTGAGATACTTTGAAAACAGTTCATTATCTCCCGTAAGCCCTATTGCCACAAATACTCCGTCTGTTTTCAATGTCTGTTGTACATCTCCCACATTCAGGATAATTTCTTCAACCACACTGCTTCCCACGATTCTGTCTACAGTGGCGCAGGTGATTATTTCTATATTCGGTGTCGCTTTTATTCGTTCAAGCATCTCTTTGTTTCCGCGGAATTCTTCTCTTCTGTGAATGAGATACACTTTTTTGCATATTTTCGAAAGATACAACGCATCCTCAAAAGCAGTATTGCCTCCGCCTACAACCGACACAATCTTTCCTTTAAAGAAAAACCCGTCGCAAACTGCACAGTATGATACTCCTCTTCCCTTGAACTTTTCTTCGCCGTCACATCCCAGTTCCCGTCGTATTACTCCGTTTGCAACAAGAATTGCCTTTGTGGGATACACGCCGTTTTGTGTGATTACTTTTTTTATATCATTCTTTATATCCACATCAATTACCTTTTCTGCAAGAACCCGTATATTATGATTTTTCAACTGTTCGCACATTTTTGCGGAAAGTTCCCATCCGCTTATATCTCCCACACCGGCAAGATTTCTTATCTCGGGAGTGGTATTCATTTGTCCGCCGATAATTTTTTCTTCAAATATCATCACATCATATCCTGCCATCTCCAGACATATTGCTCCGCTGATACCTGCAGGTCCGCAACCTATCACACAAACATCCATACACATCTTCCTTTACTTTTCTTTATCATTAGTATTGTTTAAATAAGCAAAAATATGCCCTGTTTACAGAGTTTCAAACCTTCTGCAAACAGGGCTTATATTTTAAATCCGTTTCGGTATCAGCAACTGCTGACGCTTTTTCAAGGGTATGCTTTCGTCCAGATTATTCACACGGACTATATCTTCTACGGTTGTGTGGTAGTGTTTTGCAATGTTCCACAGATTGTCATCATCAGAAGCAAAATGAACTGTTATACTGGCATTTTTTGATTTGTCATACATACAACCTTCGTCAAAGAATACACTTTTTATATATTCTTTCTGTATATGTCTTTCTACTCTGTGCTCCATAATCACAGGAACGGTTATTTCTGCCTTATTTCCCTGAAGATATTTCACATCACATTCACCGAAGCCAATCCTTGTATGTACTGTATCTCCGCTTTCACAATTTGCGGCATCGGTTACGCTTTCAAAGTCCACATCTCTTGTAAAAGTGTAGAGCATAGAATTACTGTCGCCGATAGATGTGAGGGTAAGACTCAGGACTGCATTTGTTTTTATTTTTTCATTTTCAATTTTTTTGTCTTTTATCTTTACATCGCACTCAGTCAGGCATACTTTGTCACACTTGCCTGTGTCAAACTCAAAGATTTCTCTTAAAGTGATTTTTTCTTCACCTATAGCCTTCAGTTCCATTACATCCAGTTTGTCTTTCTGAATATCTGTTCTGCAATCGGGACAATATGCATCATATATGATATCCATATCAAGTTCTTCATATCCTGAAAGAGTAACTCTTATATCCGCTCTTGTTTCTATTTCCGACATTCCCGAATCGGTAAAGAGTTCTGCAGTTACACATACTACCTCAAGGGACACATCCGCCACCATATCATCAGAAATATTCCTTGTTTCTATTACTTCCGAAAAATCTTTAAAATATGTTCTTGAATTGATTTTCATTTCATCATCAAAAAATATTACTGTTGTGAGCAATGTGCCTTTTACAAAAGTTTTGTTACTTATTATTCTGTATTCTTTGTCGGTAATAACCGAATGAATTTTTATAATTTCAACTACATTGAAGTCCTCTACCGTCACAGCATCCTCAACGCTAAAACGGTCATTGAGGCACAACACCCTGTTTATGGGAGTAAGTCTTTGGGTAAGACAAGGCAGAGTATAATCACACATATCTGCATTTGCCATATCCACCATAGTATTATGTATGGCATATACTTTAAATTCTACCGGTGTGGAAACAGATATTTTTCGGCTGTTGGGCAGACTGAAACTGCATTTGTGGCAGATTGCCTCCGCCGATACACTGTCACCGTCACAAAAATCATAAAAATCATCCTGATGTGACATAGGTGCCTGATAAGTTATTGTCCTTATTCTGTCCGAATCACTGTCCGAAAAATATACTATATCATAGTTGACACATCCTAAGAAAGTAATTCTGTCTTTTTTCACACTTACTTCCTTAAGGTCTGTTCTTGCAGTAACTGATATAATCTTTATGGCATCAGGTTTGGAATCGGGAACAACTATATCGCAACCCACATTGGTCAGATACACTTTGTCCTCGGTAAAACTGTTTAATACCCTGTTAGAAAAATCTGTCTCAAACGGCATATATATTCCTCCAAATATCTTTTTGTAATATATATGCTTAAGCATTGTATTTTATGAATAACGGGACTGTAAAAAAAGATTTTACAGTCCCTATCCGCCACATTATTCAATTAAAAAAATATACTCTTTGCACGGTCTTTGATTTCTTTTGATGCTACAAACGGAATTCTTGTGGTATAACCGTTCTTTGCAGCAACTATTTTCTTTGTAGGCCATGCAAAAATATCTCTGTTCCACTGGTCAATTGTATCATTATAAAGTTCTCTTGCGGCAGTGATTTCTCTCTGAAGATACATATTCTGCTGCATTGCATCGGCAATTTCACGATGTGCCTGCAGGTCAGGATAACTCTCAACCGCTACATTGATATTTCTTGAGATATTCTCTATCTGAGCACCCACTTCATTTCTTGCCTCATCGGATTCGTATGTATTGCCTGATCTGTATTTTGCAATGTTTTCAAATGTACTCTTGTCAAGGTCTATTGCCTTATCAAGCAAACGGGCACAGTTCTGAAGAACCATTACTCTCTGTTCAAGGTAATTATCAATCTGTGATGCATTTCTCTGAATCTTCTGCTGTAACTGATCAAAGTGCTTCTGCGCACCGATTTTCATAAACAGAAATACAACTCCGGGAACAATAAACAACACCCAAAGCATAATTTCAAAAAGTTTTGATCCGAAACCAACCTCAGCAGGAATCTTTTTTGCAATTACATTTGTATCCAGTCCCTCTTCTCTGATTTCCGGATTCAATTCGTCTAACTGATTTGCCATTTTTATCTCTCCTTTTAATTAAATATACACAAATTGTTTCTTGTCGCCATCATTCTGTCTGAATCTGTTTTATCTTTTTCTGCCACAAAAAACTTCTTTTGCGACTTAAGCGGAATGTATTCATCCCAGGGTACGATTACATTATGATAATGTCCGTCACCGCCAAGTACGGGTATTACATCCTGTCGCGGTTCTATATCATAAGAATACGCAAAAACCGATATTTCGTCAATAGAATTTTGTGATTTTACAAAAGATGATCTGATAATCGCCTGAGTTTTTGTGTCAGGATGGACAACCTCTGAGGCATCAACCATATTAAGAAGCGCTTCACACTCTTTCTGGGCGTATATTGAAGAATATTCCGGCAAAGGCTTCAGGGAATGTATCGGTCTTTCCTGATATGCAGGTACAGACCACAAAGGTGCAAAATCAAAATACACCGCTCTGAAAAACTCCTCGTTTTTGCTTACAAAGTTCTCCTCGATTATATCGTAAGAATATGATTTGTAGTCATCGGGGACAAGTTTTATCTTTCTTCCCTGACTGTGTTTGGATATGATGAAATTCATCCTTTTTTGTTTGATAAACCCAAAGTCATCTCCATATCCCGACTCAGACAGAAGTATATCAACCATATTTGTCTGTGCAAGGGGAGTAAAAAGTGTCCTGAACTGAACTTCATCCGTTCTGTCAAGAGCGTCAAAAATCACCTCAAACTCCGTATTTGACATACTCATAAAATCATCATTGCCCTTTATGGCTCTGTCTGTTTTTCTTTTTATTCTTTTTTCTCCTCTTTCCACATATCTTTCAAGGGCTTTTTCGCTCTTACGGTCAAGATGGGTTGCATCTCTTGAAAAACACAAATCAGGCGCTCCCTGAGAACCGTAGTCCAGAACTACCTGTGTGTGATAAAAGGGCTTGGGCTTTATAACCGATGCATGCAGTGTCTGTGATCTTGTTCGTCTTTGCAATTTGCCTGAACTGTCACGATAAGTTTCTGTCCAGGTTATAGTTTTGTACCCGTGATAGGTTTCTTCACCCATTGTATGTATAATCTTGTTTTCAAACAAGAACGGGTTTTCGTTATAATATCCTGACAATACATCCATAGTTGATTCCATGGCATCAGGATCTGTTGCGAAATCATAATTCACTTTCATATCCTCTTGCTGAGATGATGAAAAATGAGAATTGAATGTTAAAAGCGGAATTGAATCCTCCACAAGATTTACAGAATCATTTTCACAAAAAAGTTCATTAAGAGGTTTCATCTGTTCATAGGCAAGTGACAGAAGTTCTGATGCTTTTTTGTCCGCCTGTTCTATATCCTCACGCAATTTGCGTATTGAAGGTGTAAGTTTTTTTATTATGACAGGGATAAAAATCCCACCAAACAAAACTAACGCTCCCCCACTCAGAATTATATCTCCCAGAGCACCGTATACACCAAAGGGAACAAGGATTATCAACAGAATAAGTAATACTCTTAAAAATCTCAGGCGGTTAAACTTCTTTCTTAACTTTTTTATATTTTCTTTATATGTATTATACTCTGCTACGGTTTTTCTGTTCTCTTCAACGCTTATTCCCGATTCTTTTACAAGATTATCCAGAAAAGCAACTGTTTTTTCTCTGTGAAGTGATTTATACTTTGACTCATACTCGGCCAGAGGATTATATATTACAGATTCCATCATATTTCCCCCTTTTGAATATTGTTATTTATTTTTATTATACAATATCTCATTACCTACAAGAAGCAGAATATTCTTAGTAGGGTTCCATACAGTATTGAAATCACTATCGGGATACGGATAATTTCCGATATACGGGCATAATTCTATTGTTATTGTAGGCTTGTGGTATTTACGGTATACATAATCAAAGAATGAACCTCCCACACCCTCACCCGGATCTTTATACGGTACAAATCCGGTATCTTTTTTTATCAGATGCTGAAGATATGTAGGATTATTTTCATCATCTGCCCAGTAAAATATCTCTCCCTGTGTATGGAATGACATATAGGCGTCAAACATATTGTTGTCCACATAGTCAGAAACTGCTATTGTTTCAGGTTCAGTATATGGACGGTCACCGGTAAATCCACTGGAACCTCTTGGGTTTTTGTTCTTTTTTGTAGTCCAGTCTTTGTCATAGTTCCAGTTTAAGTCAACACCGCGGACATTTGCTTTCCAGGCAGAATACCCGTACTTTGCACCCTCATATATGCCCATAGATGCAATTTGTTCAGGGTTTTGTGTTGCTCCTATTCCATTCTGAACAAGATTAACACCGTCAGGATTTACCATAGGTACAATACAAAATGTTATATTGTCAAGGATTTCCCTTGGATCATATTTTCCCCACATAGTGCCGTTTCTGTATGCATAAGAATATCTGTCCAATGCATACATAAGATATGTAGTTGCAATATACTCCCTTGCGTGATGTGTTCCGCACACAAAAATTCTGGTATCTCCCTTTCCGTATTCAATCAGCATCAGATTTCTTCCCTCAACCGACTGACCGATAGAAGATAATTTTATCAGTTCAGGATATAACTGTTGCAGTCTTGCGGCGTCAGCAACCATCATTTCATAAGAATACTTCTGATACGGGTATACAACATTTTCTGCATTGTACGGATAAGCAGAATATACATAATTGTCAAATGTGTGTCTGCTGATATCACCGTATACACCGATATCAAAATCACATTGATCGCCGATTGTCAATACTCCGCTATTGTATGTAATGGTATATCCTGCCAAATCACAAAGTTCACGCAAAGAAACAAATATTTTTGAATTCATTACAAAAAACTTATTTTGTTGATTTATCAGGTCATCCCAATGAGAAACCAGTGTGAAATCACATATTTTTTCTCCTGCATTCACCTTGAAATATCCGATATAGTCTTCTATCCAATGGACACTTGCACCAAGAAGCGGAGCAAATGCATATAAATCCACATAAGTTTTGTCAAACACCAGTACAGGAGCCGTAACCCTGGTTTCAACACCATTTACAACAACAAGTTCTTCATTAACCGCTGTTACAACAGAAATCCCCTGAGTATCAGAAACAACCGTTTCATCTGCAAATGCTGATGTACATAAACCAACGGTAAGAATAACCACCAAAAAACAGGAAATAAATTTTTTCATAAGTAAAATCAGTCCTTTCACAAAATTTATTCTACCACAGAATAAACAAACTGTAAAGTAATAATAAAGCCTTATTGAAAAACGGCTTGCTTCAGTCTGGCAAGCCGTTTATATTTTAATTATCTGAATTCATTTACTGATACATATTTTGCATAATACTCTTCATAAGTTATGCCTTCTTCATATATTTTCTTTGCGGCATCAGTTCCCACATAACGATAATGCCAAGGCTCATATGAGTATCCCGTAATCCATTCTTTGCCCTTCGGATATCTTAATATAAATCCATATTCGTGTGCATGTTTCTGCAACCATCTGAATTCTGCAGTATTTTCAAATGTAGTTTCAACAGAGGTTATGTCCACTGCCAAGCCGGTCTGATGTTCAGAAAAACCCGGTCTTGCAGAATAGTTGTCTGCATATACTTTGCCTGCAGATCTTACTTTGTTATCATACAGATATTTCTGATATGCTTCTGTTCTGTGTGCAGAAAGAACCAATAGCGAAAGTCCTTGTTTTTTTGCTGCATTGAACATCTGTATAAAATTATCATAAGCAACACCTGCAAGTAAATACACCTTACCGTCATTTACTGTATGCTCTTTTTTCATATTAACAAGGTTGTACTGTTTAAAGTCTGAAGGAAGTTGATTATATTTGTTAACCAGAACCAACAGTTCATAAGGCTGTGCTATTGTAGTTACATTCTGATAAAACGGATAATCAAGTCCGAGATTTACTCTGAAAAGAACATCCTGCATACTGTAAGAAGGCTTCTTTTCGTGATAATTTATATATCTCTGAAATCTCTCTGCATAAAAATTGCCGTTTTTACTTACATCCAGTACATCTTTGATAATCTTATGATAGTCGGTTTCATATACCTGTTTTTGAATGCTTAATTTTTTGTTATCATATGAAACTTCATCAGGAACAAATGCAACAGATACCATATCCATAGGTATGTATGTTGTGCCTTCTTTCAAAACAGATGAACTATCAAATGACTTTTTCTCACCGTTAACAGTGATTATGTTTTCGCCTATAGTGTGGCGTATCATATCACCATCACGTGACAAAGCCAGAATCTGATTATCACTGCTTTTGTAAAATACACTTGCACCAAATTTCTCAAATATCTGTCGCATAGGAACATAGTGTACGTCCTCTATAACCTCAGACACATATTCAGTCTTTTCACCATTAAATACAATATCATACCCGTTCTGACTATTTATTCCCCAAACTGCGCTGACACCGGTTATAACAAGTATAATGCACATGATTACTATTACTGACCGTTTTTTCATAAAAATCACCCCGTAATTTCTGATACATTTCATTTGTACATTATAATTATACATCCAACATCCGGGACAATGCAAGGGTTTTCACCATTTTTTTACATAATTTAACACTTATTTAAAAGTTAAATCATAATTTATGATATAGTAAAATATCTTTTTACCTGTACTTTACTGTTCATCGGTGTCGGGCGACTTCATTCTTCATTGTTTATTAAAAAATTGTGTTTCATAGGCCCTGATCCACTCCCCAGATCAAGACCTGCACCAAGGGCTCCGGATATATATTCCTTTGCTTTTTTTACAGATTCAGTAAGGTCGTTTCCCTTTGCAAGATTTGATGCAATGGCACTTGACAGTGTACATCCCGTTCCGTGTGTGTTGGGATTATCTATTCTTTTGCCTTCCAGCCATATGCATCTTCCCTTAATACACAGAAGATCATTGGCATCATTCACACTATGTCCGCCTTTTAACAAAACACTGCAACCGTAGTTTTTCTCAATAAACATTGCCGCCCTTATCATATCATCACTGTTGATGATTTTCATATCTGCAAGGATTTCCGCCTCGGGTATATTTGGAGTTACAAGCGTTGCAAGGGGCAACAACTTCTGAACCAGTGTTTTTATTGCATCCGTCTTTATAAGGGCAGAACCGCTTGTCGCAACCATTACCGGATCTACAACAATGTTTTTTGCATTATAATATTTTAATCTGTCTGCAATCACTTCTATCAGTTGGCTTGACGACACCATTCCGATTTTCACGCTATCAGGAAATATATCTTCAAACACTGCATCAAGTTGCTCTCTCAGGAATTCAGGTGTTGAATCCAGAATAGACCTTACACCAAGAGTGTTCTGGGCGGTAAGGGCAGTAATTACACTCATTGCAT
>JAZSJF010000144.1:0-5415 GCA_045534195.1 Clostridia bacterium
GCTCAGTTTCTTCGTTCTGAAGTCTTTTTCCTATTCCCTTAATCATAAAAACAGGGACTTTAAAATAGATTTTACAGTCCCCTGTGATTTAATATTTATACATTCTGAAGTTGTTTTTCTTCCTCTTCCTTTTCAAGTTCTCTGTAGGCAACTTTACCTACCAGAGTCTTTGGAAGACTGTCACGGAATTCATATTCTCTCGGCAAAGCATACTTTGCAATACTCTTTTCGCAATGTGCTTTGATAGATTGCCTTATTTCTTCTGTAGGAGTAAATCCCGGTTTGAGAACTATAAAGGCTTTTACCCTCTGCACTCTGTAATCATCCTTGACACCGATAACTGTAGAAAACAGAACTGCCTCGTGGGAGTCAATTACATTTTCTATCTGTGACGGATATACATTGTATCCGCTTGTAATAATCATGCGTTTGAGTCGCTGTACAAAGTATACAAATCCGTCATCATCCATATAGCCGAGATCACCTGTATGAAGATAAGTTTTGCCGTCTTCATGAAGTTGAAGAGTCTGCATGGTTTCCTTAGGATTGTTGATATACTCCTTCATAAGAGTAGGACCGGTAAGGCATATCTCACCCATCTGCCCTGCAGGTGCTTCGTCGTGAGTGGTAGGAATAACGATTTTATAAAAAGTATCAGGAAAAGGAACGCCTATACTTCCTTCTCTGTAGTATTCTTTAGGAGTAAGACAACTTGCAGTAACACACTCTGTTGTACCGTATCCTTCTCTTACCTGAATACTTGCTCCTCTTTCTTTGATGAATTTGTCCACTTTTTTCTTCAATTCGATAGACAATGAATCTCCGCCGCTGAAAAGCCCCTTAAGACAGGAAAGGTCTGCTTTGTTCATATCTTCGTTTCGCATCATTGCTTCAAAAAGTGTAGGCACACCTGCCATAAGATTTGGTCTGTACTTTTTGAAATATCCTGCGAATTCATCTACATTAAGTTGCGGAATAAGCACACATTTTGCCCCGTGAGAAAGCATTGTATGTATACCTACACCAAGACCAAAACCATGAAAAACAGGCATTATGGAAAGCATAGTATCTCCTGCTTCAAAACAGTTTGCACTTGCTTTAGTCTGCATTCCGAGAGCATTGAAATTGAGATTTGTAAGAAGGATACCTTTTGATGTGCCGGTTGTACCGCCGCTGAAAAGGATTACTGCATCTTCTTCGCCTTTGCCTTCATAGGTGATTTCAACAGAAGAGTTTTTGCCTTTTTTCATAAAATCAGGCCAGGAAATAATGCCGTGTTCGTCCTTCACCTTCGGTTCATTGCCTACAAATTTGTATGCAATACTCTTGATAGTAGGCAAAACTTCACCTATTTTTGCAACAATTACTTTTTCTACTCTGGTTTTTCCCTTGATTGCTTCAAACTTATCATAAAAACGACTGAGTGTAATTGCCACCTTACTCTGCGTTTCGTTAAGATAAAAAAGAATTTCATTCTGCGCAGATAACGGATGAATCATACTTGCGATTGCACCGATTCTGTTTATGGCATAAAACATAATAACAGCCTGAGGCACATTTGGAAGGCATACGGTAACAGTATCGCCTTTTTTTACACCTTCTTCAACAAGTGCCTTTGCACAGATTTCTATCTGTTCTGTAAACTCAGTATATGTATGATATTTACCCATAAAATCATAGGCAATATAGTCAGGATATTTTTCCTGAGTATTCTTAATCATTCTATACATTGATATGTCGGGATAATCTATTGTTCTTGGAATATCCCCGTAATATTTGTACCACTTTGCATCAGAATTCAAAGTCTATTTCCTCCTCTAAAGTTTTATCAAGAAGTTCAGGATTTTTGAACAGATGTTTTATAAGTTTAAGTGATCTTGCAAAATAAAATCCGTCTGCTATTCTTTCATCAAGAGTTGCGCCAATGTTTACAAAATCACGGGCAACAAGTTTATTTTCTTCATTAAGAACAACTTCTTTGTGCATTTCTCCGATAGTAATAACTATGCCGTTTGTAGCAAAATTATTGAGATGATGATATACCGCATCACATTTGATACTTCCAAGATTTGACAAAAGAACTGTGCAGTAATTTGTATCCACACTGCTGAAAGCCTTGGGCATAAGACCGAGATTGTCCATAACTCTCATAAAGAACATAAATATATGCATTATGGGCTTTGGAAGTTTTTTTACGATATTAAGGATATCGTCCACACTCTGGCCGTTGTCCTTTTCTTTCTTTGCTTCTTTTATCTTTGGTGTAAGATTGTCCGTAATATTTACAAGACTTTCATCATCTTTCGGGCGATATATCATAAGAGTTTCTTCTGAATGGTCTGTAAACTGTTTCTTGATTGTAAAGCCCATTGAGATTTCGTTTCTCATATAATAATGCTTGCCTGAAATGTATCTGTTAAGAAGCGGACGCATTTTGATAGTTCTTGCCATTGCGGCTATCATACAGTGAAAAAGTGTAACTTTTCTCTCACCGGAAGCATTTTTCTCTTTTATGTACTTAAGAAGTTCTGTTATATCAATTTTTTCATTAATATAGACTTCTGCATCACATCTTTTGGGCATAAGATATGCCATATAGAAATGCACTCCGTCAATGTCCCGCACACGCTTTGCGTCGTAACGGTCACCCCATTTTCTCATTATTATCCCCCCAACAAATTGTTGTATATATTTCATTTTAACACAAGATATGACAAAAAACAACAACTTTTTTGCACACAAAAAAGAACCGCCAATGCAAGGTATCCTTAACGACACCACATTGATTACGGTTCTTTTTTACACATTAATTAAATAATATTTCTATTTTATTATAAGTTTAACCCCTCTTACACCAAGATGCATAAGTACATATGAGTTTGTCCAGTCTTTGGAATCAACATCAGCATAGTTGTACCAGTCAGGTTCGTCATAATGTCCTACAAACTGTCCGGGCGACTGAAGTCCCACTTCCCCTCTCGGATTATGAGATGCACCAAGAAGGTTTCTTAATGTTGTATAGAATTTAAGTTCTATTGAATTTTCTCCTGCTTTAAGATGAGATGTTATGTCAAGTGTATACGGTTCCCAGGAAAGATTTCCTGCACATTCACCATTTATTAAAACCTCACACATTTCAAAATGAGCAGTATCAATCTTAAGTAAAACACTCTTTTCAAGGTCTTTTTGTGTAACCTCTATCTTTTTGGAAAGTGATATACTTCCGGCATAGAAAGGATATCCGGATGATGTGATATCACCGTAACAGTTTGTCTTTTTGAACGGTGAAAGCACAAATTCTTTGCTGAGTTTCACATCTCCGTTGAATCTGCAGTTTTCTACATTTGATTCAACACTGAAATCACCGATGATATATATACTTTCAAGTTCGACTTTCGGCTTTGTCATAAACAAATCAAAAAGATTCATTGCTCTTGGTGGCAGACAGTAGAAATCACGTTTTATAATAATCTCATTGTCACCTTTTATGCACTTACCTAAGTTTATGGTCTTGAATTCCTTGGCAAAATAATATCCGTTAACTGTATTGTCTATTTTTTCGCCGTTTAAATAAAACTCCTGTTCTTCAGGCTTTTCTACAACCAGTGAAAGGTTATTTATCTCTTCAGAAGCACTGAAATTGTACTTAAGGTATATATCTCCCTTGTATTCTTCAGATGCAAGAATGGACTGAATCGCAAGAATAGTGTATTCATCTGAATACTCTTTTCCGTCTTTTGAATAACAGGCGAATTCAAGATTTATTACATTGTCGTTATGATTTGTTATATCCCACTTGCCGTCTATATCAATAACTGTCTTTCTTTCCGGTAAAGCACACACCTGTTCATTTTTTCCGGGTACAAGTTCAAGCATAACAGCTTCTGCACCCATAAGTTTATACTGAATATAAGTATTTCCCTCAACATACTCCGCCGGATAAGATGATATATCACCTGTTGTCGCATCATATACCTTCGGTGCATATTCGCCTTTTATTTCCATACGGACTGTATTTTCACGGGAACAGTTATCGTTGAGTATAAAGAAATACTTTTTGTCATTGTCACATCTGTAATTAACAACGATATCTTCTGTGCCTTCTCCGATAAGTTTGTATCCTCTGTCGGCATCAAGCATAGATATAAGATGTGAAATATCCTTTGCATACACTGTGTTTTTCATAGAAAGTACTTTTGACTGCAAAGTATCATCAAGATTTCCTTCAAGTCTGTCAGGTGCATATCCCAACACAATCATCTTACCGCCGTTTGATGTGAACTTTTCAAGTTTTTCAAGAAGATCGGCAGTGATTACTTCAAGATAAGGAAGTACCACAGTTGTGTACGACATCTTGCCTATTATAAACTTGTCACCTTCCACTCTTCCGTCTTCAAGAATAGTAAGAAGATCACCGAAATGGAAATAATTCTGTGTAGCAACAAGGTCTGTGGTAAGTTTGTATATATTGAAGTCATATCTGTCCATAGTATGTGTAGGATACAAATCCTCACAGTATGTAATATCATTTCTGTTATGAGCACCCTGCTTGATACAGTATGCAGTTTCAAGAGGATGAATCACAAGCAAGTCAGAAACAGGATTACCCTTACTTATAAACGCCGAAGTTCTTGCTACATAGTCAGTCATCGCATTATATTTGCTCCAGTATGGCTGATAGTAGTTTATGTGTGGCGGATAAAATCTCTTTCTGAATCCGAGAAGAGAATAGAATACCGCGTGTGAACATCTGTGATTTATACCAAATGCTGCAAAATGGTCAAAATAATACTTTTGGTCACGGAATGATACACTTTCTGTGGAGCATCCGTAAAGTTCGGCAAGAATATCCTCTTTGCCTGCCTGATAAGCGGCAGATACACACTGAACAGGAATAGTATATTTTGAAAACCAGAGTCTTTCGTCCTTAAAGTTCTTAAGTTCGTCGGTTTTTCTGTTTGCATAAACTTTAAGCACATCTATACCCGGGATATCGAAGTATTTATAATACGGCATAATTGCAGTGGCATTTTCTACCTGTGCCTTAAGGTTTTCTTCACCCATAAGATGACCGGAAAATGCAATGCCGTTTTCATCACACCACTGTCTGATCTGCTTAAAATAGTTTTCTCCCATAAGGTCACGGAGAAGTGTCCAGAAATCATATCTCAATTTCTTGTAATCTCCGGTGTTCACATAAAGCATATGAACATTTTTGCAGATGTCATATCCGTATTTATTCATAAACAATTCAGGAAGTTCTGCAAACCACGGAATATGATATTCATCATATCTTGGCTCATCAACCCATATAGAACGGATAGTTTTTCCGAATTCGTGAGAATACTTCATCCATGCATCCTGATAAGAACGCTTTATGTATCTTTTCACCGCATCCTTACCAAACATATTAAG
>JAZSJF010000120.1:0-8729 GCA_045534195.1 Clostridia bacterium
GTTTCTTCGTCACTATAAAATATATCATCCAAAGGCGATTCGTGGGAATCCTCAAATTCCCGAAGGTCTTTGTCATCTGAGGTTTCGGGATATACTGAGTATTTCACATACACATCCACAGTGTCTATCCCTTCGTTTGAACGGATAATATCGCAGACGGATACAGCCGCTTTGCCGAAGTCCTCATAGTTTAATGATACAAGCATTATGTCTGTGGAGTATTCTCTCGAAAGAAATCCTCCGCCGTATCCTGCTATCATATAATTTTTTGCATCTGATTTTAAGTTTTTGAAAAGAGATACGGTGGCAAAGTCATTTATGCTTATAATTGAGTCATATTTGTCTGCTTTTTTTATAAACTCCTCATAACACTGACTGAGAGAGCCTTTATTATAAAACACATCATCTTTGGAAACATTGATATATTTATTTTCAAGGAAATATTCCATTTGTGTGATATTAAGTATGGAAGCATTGTTTACTCCGTAAAGAGCACATCTTGTTTTGCCGTTTTTACTTAATCTTTTCAGTATGGAATCCATAGATTTTTTTATATCCGAACATACAATACTGTATCTTCCTTTGATTAATTCCCGGTTGGATGCACTGCACAGTACGATGGGATGAATGTCTGATTTTCGGCACATAGAGATATTTTCGTTCAGCCATGATATATTTGTTCCCAGTAAGTAGAGATAATCATTGCCGGTTTTTTTGATATGAGAAATGTCGGTAATGCACATAAAATCTGCTTTTTTCTTTTTGAGATTACGTGTAAGACCGCCAAATATTTTCTGATGCCAGAGGCTTGTATCAAAGTATGGTTCAGACAAAATATATATTGCCAATTCTCTCCACTCCTTTCTTTTTAATATTATATCACATAAATCAAAATAAAAAAAGTATAAATAATTCTGTTTATTATCACAAAAATTTGTCTTTTATTAAATAAATTTAATTGTATAATTAAAATAAGAGAACTATGAAAGGCGGAAAAACTATGAAAATTACAAAACTCGAACTTTTTCACATGAAACCAAGATGGATGTTCCTTAAGATGTATACCGATACCGATATTGTGGGATGGGGAGAACCTGTTCTTGAAGGTCACTGCCAGGCGGTAGAAAGCCTTATCCACGAATACGAAGAATATCTTATCGGCAAAGACCCTCTTATGATAGAACATCATGTCCAGGCACTTTACCGCGGCGGATTTTATCGCGGAGGTCCTATTATGCTTTCTGCAATAAGCGGTATTGAGCAGGCTATGTGGGACATCAAGGGTAAATACTACAATTGCCCGGTTTATGAAATGCTTGGCGGCAAAGTCCGTGACAAAATCAGAATGTATTCTCATATAAAGATTGCAGGTGTTCAGGGCGAATTCCCTATAGAAGATATGCTTAAGATGGCAGATATGAGACTTAGTGAAGGATACACTGCACTTAAGTATTCTATTATTCCGCCTATCAAGCAGATAGAAAATCCGGAAAACACAATGGCACACGTAGAGCGTTTTGCAAAGGTGAGAGAACATATCGGCGACAAGGTAGATCTTGCAATAGACTTCCACGGCAGAGTAAGTCCTGCAATGGCAGTAAGATTTGCAGAACTTCTGAAACCTTATATGCCTATGTTTATAGAAGAACCTTGCTTGCCTGAAAATGTGGACTGTATGGTAAATATTGCCCGTTCCACAACTATTCCGATTGCGGCGGGAGAAAGATTGTTTTCAAAATATGCATACAGAGAACTTATAGAAAAACAGGCGGTATCCGTTGTTCAGCCTGATATCTGTCACGTTGGCGGTATCTTTGAAGGAAGAAAGATTGCCGCGCTTGCAGAAATGTATTATATGTCAATAGCACCTCACAATCCTCTTGGTGCTATATCTCTTGCATCATGTCTTCAGCTTGATGCTTGTACACCTAATTTCCTTGTTCAGGAGCATCCGGGAAATCCTGATAAGTCTGATCTCGGTGTGGGATATCTCAAGGAGCCCTTTGTTATTAAGGACGGTTATATTGAAGTACCTGCAAAGCCGGGGCTTGGTATTGAAGTGGATGAAGAGGCTATTAAGGATAAGATATATGATGGTAAGTGGACAACACCTCGTCAGTATCATGAGGATGGCAGTAATGCCGACTGGTAAAAAACGGTAATTTTTCCGTATAACCGCATAAGGCGTAGAGAAAAGAAAAATAAATGGTTGAAAAACGGTAAATAAAGATAAAATAAGGTAGGAATTTGCTAATGCAAATTCCAAATAATATTACGCCTTATGCTCAACCGAACTTCACCTCTCGGCGTATCGCATACGCCTTCGGATTCAGTTCGGTTGTTCTACAAAAAAATTCCTCGTTTTTTTAAAATGGTTGAAAAGATATATTCCATTAATTACATATAACTTTTCCACCATTTGACGATAATTTTTCCGTATAACCGCATAAGGCATAGAGAAAAGAAAAATAAATGGTTGAAAAGATATATTCCATTAATTACATATAACTTTTCCGCCATTTGACGATAATTTTTCCGTATAACCGCATACGGCGTAGAGAAAAGAAAAATAAAATAAATATTTATAATCTTCAGTAATAAATGTAGGGACCGGCGTCCCCGACGGTCCGCTGATAAGGAGAAAAATATGAATAAATCAGTATTTGTTACAGGTGCTACCAACGGCACCGGCTTTGCCATTGCAGAGAGATTTGCAAAGGAAGGCTACAGTGTATTTATAGGAAGCCGCGATAAAGAAAGAAGCGATCAGGCGGCAAAAAGTATAAAAGAAAAATACGGAGTTTTTGCAAAAGGATATCAGACCGAAATCTTCGATGAAGAAAATGTGAATGCTATATTTGACGATATCAGAAAAGAAGGATATCTTCTTGATACACTTGTACTGAATGCGGCAAATTTAGGTATCGGTCAGGTCAGTCTTGATGTTGACATCAAGGAATTTATGAATGTGTACAACACCAATATCGGATGGAACTTTATGATGGCAAGATGTGCCGCAAAGCATATGATAGAAAAGAAAAAAGGTTCTATCGTATTTATCACATCCAATTCTGCAATTCGTGTTACCGAAAACAGATGTGCATATTGCTCATCAAAGAGTGCTATTCTTGCAATGAGCAAATCATTTGCAGTTGACTGGGGCAAATACGGTATCCGTTCAAACTGTGTTCTTCCCGGTATGATAAAGACTGACAGATGGCAGTCAAATCTTAATAATTGTAAGTATGCTCTTCCGAATTACACCCCGATAGGTGATATAGCGGAGTTTGAGGATATTGCAAATGCCGCATATTATTTCGGTTCTGATGAATCAAGAAATACTACCGGTGCAGAACTGGTGGTTGACGGCGGTATGCTTTCACAACTTACACCTAATATTGACAGAGAGTTGTGGAAATAGTACTATTGTACAAAAGGAAAGTATTTTTGTACATTGATACATATCATCAATAATGATATAAAGGGAGAAAGATATGATTACATATAATGAACAATCAAAGAGATTTGCTGTTATAACAGAAAAATCATCATATTTTATGTGTATAGATGAGGATATGAGATTGAGACATCTCTATTACGGCGAAAGAATAGAAAATCCCGACGAAGTAACCTTTGAACTTCCGTTTATAAAGGGTATTCTCAAACCGGGAACACATTTTCCTTTTAAGGCGGAGTATATCACAAAGGAAAAAACCCAGTTTCTTGAGCCATGCCTTTTTTCGGAATTTGAAGACGGCACAAGAGACTGTCAACTTATATACAAAAGCCACAGTATAGAAAAGACACCGGATGGTGAGAAACTTTCTATTGTTTTGTGCGACAGACTTTACAAAATTGAAGTTGTACTCAATTATGTTATTTATAACGGTCTTAACCTTATCAGCAAAAATACTGTTATAAAAAATACAGGTGAAAAAAGCATAAAACTTACAAAAATGAAATCAGGAACAATGTATCCCGAATGGAACAGACCTATGAGGCTTATGCATATGGCAGGCAGATGGGGTGCAGAATATCAGAAAAAATATATGGATCTTACACAGGGTAAGTTTACCATAGACAACACAAGAGGAAACTGTGCAACTCATCAGCATGTTCCGTTTTTTGCCATTGATGAAGGCGATGCAACGGAAACCAAGGGTAATGTGTGGTTCGGACTTCTTCACTGGAGCGGTGATTTCAGGATTGATTTCGAACTTAACTATGACAATCAACTTGTGGTATCTGCAGGTGTCAATGACTTTGATGTGTGTGTTGAACTGAAAGAAAACGAAGAATTTGAAACACCACTCTTCACAATGGGTTTTGTTTCTTCAGGCTACGAAGAAATGTCAAGAGAACTGTATGACTATCAGTATGATTTTCTCCTGCCACAGACCAAAATCAAAAAAGAGTTTCCTATTATATACAATACCTGGTATCCTTATGAACTTGAGGTAAATGAGGAAAAGTGTCTCGGCTTTATAGAAAAGGCAAAATATATCGGCGCAGAACTTTTTGTAATAGACGACGGATGGTTCGGAAGAAGAAAAGACCTTACCGACGGTCTGGGCGACTGGTGGTGTGATAAGGACAAATTCCCCAACGGCTTGAAACCTGTGGCAGACAAGTGTCACAGTATGGGAATGAAATTCGGTCTTTGGGTAGAGCCTGAAATGGTAAACAAAAAGTCTGATTTGTACAAGGAACATCCTGAATGGGTGCTTTCTTTCCCAAACAGAGAAAATACCCAGATAAGAAATCAGTGTGTACTTGATTTGTCCCGTGATGATGTTATGGAATTTGTATGGGAAACGGTGGACAAACTTATATCTGATTATGACCTTGATTATGTAAAATGGGATATGAATTCATATGTTACGGAAACCACAGTTCATTCGAGGGATATGAGAGTGAAATATATCAAAAATCTCTATGAAGTGTGGAGAAGAATGAATGAAAAGTATCCTGATGTACTTTTTGAAAACTGCGCTGCAGGAGGCTCCCGTGCAGATTACGGAATGGCACCTTACAGTGACAGAATCAACAGAAGTGACAATTCCGACCCGGTGGATGTTCTGAAAATCCACGAGGGATTTTCCACATACATACTTCCAAGACTGGCAGGCGGTGCAGGTAATGTGGCTACATGCCCTCATCATCTGAACGGAAGGATAGTGCCACTTAAATACAGAGCACACCTGGGTATGACAGGTTCAATGAGTGTGGGTATAAACCTTCTCAAAGCGTCAAAGGAAGAAATAGAAGAAATCAGATACTATGTTGAAGAATACAAAAAAGTCCGCCATATTGCACAGGATGCATATCTTTACAGACTTTCATCTGTATATACATCAAATGTGGCAGTGTGGGAGTATCTGAAACGAGACAGAAAGAGTGCTCTTGTATTTATGTTTGCAAACGGAATGAATTTCAGAGATTCTGTACCGAGAGTGAAACTGAGAGGGCTTTCCAAGGATAAACTTTACAAAGTGACAGGGGAATATTACAAAATCCCCGAAACATTTATGGAAGCACCAAAGGAGAGTTATATGCACGGTGATGCTCTTATGAATTTCGGAATCAGAATTGAGCCTATGGGTGATTATGATTCATTAGTGCTCAGGGTTGAAGAAGTGGAATAATTAAAGATTATTTATACAAAATGGAGGTATCATTATGGAGTATATGATTGGTTGTAACTACTGGGGATCCAAATACGGCACAGATATGTGGAAATACTGGGATGAAGATTCCGTAAGAAAAGATCTTGAGACACTTTCTGAGTACGGTGTAAAATACTTAAGAGTATTTCCTAACTGGAGAGATTTTCAGCCGATTCATGTTCAGCGCGGTATAAGAAATATGCTCCGTGAGTATTGTTTCAAAGATGATACTCCTATGGACAACGAACTTGGTATAAGTGAAGAAAGTATAGATAATTTCAGAACTTTTGCAAAAATCGCAGAAGATAACGGTATCAAACTTGTGGTATCTATTGTGACAGGCTGGATGAGCGGAAGATTATATGCTCCCCCTGCAATAGAGGACTTGAATCACATCAACGATCCCCGTTCTCTTATGTGGCAGATGAGATTTACAAAAGGGCTTGTAAATGCATTTAAAGATATAGAAAATATTGTTGCATGGGATATAGGAAACGAATGTAACAATATGAGTCAGGCAAATACAAGAGAGGAAGCATATGTATGGACTGCCACAATCCGTAATGCCATTATGGCAGAGGATAACACAAGACCGGTAATGTCAGGTATGCATATGCTCAAAGTGGGACTCCGTGACCAGTGGCTTATGTTTGACCAGGGAGAAATTACAGATGTTCTTTGTCCCCATCCGTATCCGTCACCGTCAGTCGGTGGGGATATTGATCCTATGAACTGTTTAAGAACAACAATGGTTCCGGCTGCTCAGGTAGAATTGTATGCGGGTATTGGTAAGAAACCTGCTATGATTCAGGAAAGCGGTACATTCAATCTCATAGTGGGCAAGGAAGAAGTAGGAGAGGGATTTTTGCGCTCTGTAATGGCATCTGGATGGGCAAACGGATCTCTGGGATATTTGTGGTGGTGTGCTCACGACCAGAAGAACCTTACTCACGCGCCCTATTCCTGGAGTATGAATGAAAATGAACTCGGTATGCTCAAAGAGGATTTGTCACCAAAGAGAGTAGCGATTGCCATGAAGGAAATATCAGAAGCGATATCTTCTATGCCATTTGATGAACTTCCAAAAGCAACAAAGGATGTATGCTGTATAATCCCTGATTGTCTCGATAACTATTATTATACTGCAAATGCTTCCTACATACTTGCAAAACAGGCGGGACTCAATCTTGAATTTGTATACTATACTCAGGATATCCCTGAAGCAAAGATGTATATTCTTCCGTCACTTCGCGGATGGTCGCCAATAGGAAGAAAGACATATCTTGAAGTCCTTGAATATGTAAAAAAAGGTGCAAAACTTCTTATTACCGATGCAACAGGATTTATTACTGAAATGGACGAAATAGTCGGTCTTGAATCCTATGGAATGATAGATGATTTCGCAAAGAGGGAAGCAGATTTCGGTGAATACAAACTTCCGTTCTCTTATGATAAGAAGTTTATGCTCAAAAGTGTAGGTGCCGAAGTGTTGTGTGAAGATGAAGACGGCACAGTAATATTTTCCAAAAACAAATTCGGCAACGGCGAAATATATTTCTTAAACTTTGCTCTCGAAACACAGAGTTATGCCATTCCTGATGGATATAACAAACATCCGTTTTATATGGTATACAAAACCGTTGGTAAGAATATACTGGATAATAAACCGATAGTAGGGAATAATCCTCAGGTAGATATTACAATCCATCCGTTAAATGATACAGAGGCAATTTGTGTAATGGTAAACTATTCACCTGAAACACAAAAAACTGATTATGTACTTAACGGTTATCAGATCAAAGAAGTAATATATAATGATGCAGAAACAATCGGACCAAACAGATTTTCTGTCATAAAAATCGTTAAGAAATAGTATATAAAATGTGTAAGCACCGTGTATAAAACACAATATATACGGTGCTTACAAAAAAATAAAAAATTTTTAAAAATTTTTTGAAAAAACTATTGACATACGAAAAAAAATAAAGTATAATCTTTTATGTTGTCGCGAATGACACAGTGATATGGGCGGTTAGCTCAGCTGGGAGAGCATCTGCCTTACAAGCAGAGGGTCATAGGTTCGAGCCCTATACCGCCCACCATATCATGGCCGAGTAGTTCAGTTGGTTAGAATGCCAGCCTGTCACGCTGGAGGGCGAGGGGTCGAGCCCTTTCTCGGGCGCCAAATGCCTCTGTAGCTCAGTTGGTAGAGCAGAGGACTGAAAATCCTCGTGTCGGTGGTTCGATTCCGCCCGGAGGCACCAAGTAGACAACACTCTTATGTACGAGTGTTGATTACGAAAAATCAATATGCGGGAGTGGCTCAGTGGTAGAGCGTCACCTTGCCAAGGTGAACGTCGCGAGTTCGAATCTCGTCTTCCGCTCCAAACAAAAGGCGTATATATTACGCCTTTTCATATATGGCGCCATAGCCAAGTGGTAAGGCAGAGGTCTGGAACACCTTTATCCCCAGTTCAAATCTGGGTGGCGCCTCCAAAAAGAAACGACAATTTTCGACAGAAAGTTGTCGTTTCTTTTTGTACTCTTATCTTTTCACTATTTTCTCTTCACTCTTATCTAAAATTGTCGTATTTTCAATGAAATAAATCCTTTCAGGATTTGTAGAATGCACTTCGTGCGTTAAATATTGCTTCGCAATATGAAATACGCCTGTGGCGTGTGATAAAGAATTTGTTTTATTGCACAATAACTCTTGCAATAGGGAGATGAACGGTGTATAATTAAGTTGCACCTACACAATCCAGACAGGAAAAAGGTGATTGAAATAAAGGGTTGATTTTTTGTAAAAAACTTGTTATAATTTGTAAGGTAGAATATTCACACAAAGTGTCGGCTGTATTCAGGTGCTTTTTTGGTATAGCCGGTTAAAAGGAAATTGGGTGTAAATCCCAGACAATAACAGCTGCTGTATGTACCAAAGCTTGTATGTTCGTTGATGTAAAAGTCAGCCATTGGGAAACTGAGAAGGCAGAATATATAAGCGTTAAGAGTTGTCTTTATATGGTATGAGTCAGAAGGCCTGCTTTAATACTAATATAAAAT
>JAZSJF010000102.1:0-2930 GCA_045534195.1 Clostridia bacterium
TTAGATAGATAATCATAACTACCTTTGCCATTTAAGTATTCTTGTACAACGTTTAATTTAAATTCATAACTATATTTAGCCATGAAAAAACCGACCTCCCAATCGTTAGATTTTTGGTCTAACTTTTGGGGGTCGGCTCAAAATTCAGTCCTTTTGCATTAACATATTAAAATTATGAATCAATTGTTGAAATAGTAAGTGTTGTTTCTTCCAATACATCAAGAAGTACATTTACAGTATCAAGCGCTGTAAAGATAGTGATGTTATTTTCTGTAGCAACTCTTCTTATCTGATAACCGTCGCTGAGCTGACTTGTAGAGCCGATATCCTTGGTATTGATAACATATGCGATATGTCCCTGTCTTAATGCATCAAGAATTTCTTCACTGCCCTCGTCAATCTTAGCATATACATGTGTACGGATACCGTGTTCTCTTAAGAACTTTGCAGTACCTGATGTTGCTTCAATATTGAATCCCAATTCATAGAATCTTCTGATAAGAGGAAGTGCTTCTTCCTTATCCTTATCTGCAATTGTAGCAAATACTGTACCGTAATTCTGAAGGTGCATTCCACCTGCCTGAAGTGCTTTATACATAGCACGGTAGAACTTATCATCATATCCGATTGCTTCACCTGTGGATTTCATTTCAGGTGAGAGATATGCATCAAGCCCTTTAATTTTGTTTGATGAAAATACAGGAACTTTTACATAGTATCTGTTCTTTTCTTCAGGATATATACCGAATATACCCTGTTCTTTAAGGCTCTTGCCCATAATAACTTCAGTTGCAATATCTGCAAGTGAGTATCCTGTTGCTTTTGAAAGGAATGGAACTGTTCTTGAAGAACGCGGGTTTACTTCGATGATATATACATCTTCATTTTTATCAACAATAAACTGAATGTTGTAAAGACCGATAATACCGATACCAAGGCCGAGTTTCTTTGCATATCCAAGAATTGTTCCTTTTACTTTATCAGAAATACTGAATGAAGGATATACACTGATGGAGTCACCTGAATGGACACCTGTTCTTTCTACAAGTTCCATAATACCCGGTACAAATACATCTATACCGTCACAGATTGCATCAACTTCCACTTCTTTACCCTGAATATATTTATCAACCAAAACCGGCTTATCTTCGTCGATTTCAACGGCAGTTTTGAGATAATGGCGAAGTTGTTCTTCGTTGCCTACTATCTGCATAGCACGGCCGCCAAGTACAAAACTTGGACGAACAAGTACCGGATATCCGATTTCTTTTGCCGCACTGACACCATCTTCTATCTTTGTAACGGCTTTACCCTTTGGCTGAGGGATATTGAGTTCTTCAAGAATCTTTTCGAAACTGTCTCTGTTTTCTGCTCTTTCAATTGCCTGACAGTCTGTACCCACAAGTTTAACATTTCTGTCAAAGAGTGGCTGTGCAAGATTGATAGCAGTCTGTCCGCCAAGAGATGCAATTACACCATCCGGCTTTTCGAACTCGATGATATTCATAACATCTTCTGTTGTAAGAGGTTCGAAGTAGAGTTTGTCTGCAGTTGTATAGTCTGTAGAAACTGTTTCCGGATTGTTGTTTATGATAATTGCTTCATAGCCTGATTTTTTGATAGTAGTAACCGCGTGAACTGTAGAATAGTCAAATTCAACACCCTGACCGATACGGATAGGACCTGCACCAAGTACGATGAGTTTCTTATTGTCAGAAAGTCTTGACTTGTTTTCACCCTGATATGATGAATAGAAGTATGGAATGTATGCATTTGTATGGCATGTATCAACCATTTTGTAGTTAGGGAAAAGATTCATTTCTTTTCTCATATTGAATACATCTATTTCATTTACGCCCCAGAGTGATGCAATGAATTTGTCGCCAAAGCCCATTTCTTTTGCGGCTTTAAGTGTGGCTTTATCATTTTTGTTATCTTTGATTGTATTTTCAAAATCAATGATTTTTTTGAAACTTTCAAGGAAGTACGGGGTGATTTTTGTAATATCGTGAAGTTCTTCAATACTTACACCCTGTCTCATAAGTTCGCATACTGCAAATATTGTATCATCCTTAAACTCTTTGATATAGTCGAAGAGTTCTTCTTTTGATTTGCCGTCAAATTTCGGCAAATGGAAGTGACAAGCACCGATTTCAAGTGAACGGACAGATTTGAGCATACATTCTTCCAGTGTAGAACCGATACCCATTACTTCACCTGTTGCCTTCATCTGTGTACCGAGGGTATTTGGTGCAGATGTAAATTTGTCAAATGGGAATCTTGGAAGTTTTGCTACCACATAATCAAGTCTTGGTTCAAATGCCGCATTTGTATTTGCAATCTGAATATCTTCCAGTGCCATACCTACTGCGATCTTTGCAGTTACTCTTGCGATAGGATATCCTGATGCCTTTGATGCAAGAGCAGATGAACGGGAAACTCGTGGGTTTACTTCGATAAGGAAGTATTCACTTGAGTGAGGATTGAGAGCAAACTGTACATTACAACCGCCTTCAATCTTGAGTTCTTTGATTATCTTGATAGCACTGTCGTTTAGCATCTTAAGGTCGTGGTCATTGAGAGTAAGGATAGGTGCTACAACGATGGAGTCACCTGTATGAACGCCTACCGGGTCCACATTTTCCATACCGCAGATGGTGATTGCGTGGTCATTGGAGTCGCGCATTACTTCAAACTCGATTTCTTTATAACCCTTGACACTCTTTTCTATAAGTACCTGGTGAACAGGAGAAAGTTTAAATGCATTGGTTCCGATTTCAATAAGTTCTTCTTCATTGTATGCAAATCCGCCACCTGTACCGCCAAGTGTAAATGCAGGACGAAGTACAACGGGATAGCCTATACGCTCTGCCGCCGCTTCTGCTTCTTCGATAGAATGTGAAATTTCAGACGGAAGTACGGGCTCGCCC
>JAZSJF010000127.1:0-6072 GCA_045534195.1 Clostridia bacterium
TCAGGAAAGACTCAACGACCTTGTAATGCAGGTGGCTTCAAGTGCAAACATATTCAAATCACTTATAGAAAAAATTATTGCATCACAGTCAGAATAATTATCAGTTCAAAGGAGAATAACAATACGCCGTCATATGAATTCAGAGGAGAAATCCCTTCAGCACTTTGACAAATCAACATTTCTCGCAGTTCAGTTAAGATACCTTCCGGAAAAAGAAATATGGCTGAAAAATGCACAAAAAGCCTTGTATCGGATGAAATGATACAAGGCTTTTATTTTTTTGTGATTTTAACCCTCGGGGGTGTATGGTTTGAGTTTTAATACAACCTTCTTTACATAAATAATATTAGCAACTACTATAATAAGTGATATCATCGCAAGTACATTCTGTGCATAGAACTTATGTCCCATAACCACCATATCGCATTTCTGCATAAAGTTAAAGAACGGTGTAATGGCAAGTGTTGTAAAAAATCCTACAAATCCGTATATTGTCTGCTTCAGTGCAAGAGCGTTCTTTCTGTTTTCCGGTGCTACATAGTCGTAAATAAGATTTATCTGTGCGCTGTTTATACCGCCCATTGCCGCCGCATCAAGAAGATGATAGACAGTATAGAACACCCTTCCGTTTGCAGGTACTGTAAATATTTTAAAAGCAAATGATAGCAGCTTTATCATAAAGCATATAATAAGCATTTTTGAAAAGGTTGTCTTGTCAGCAATCCTTGCAAGTACAAAAGAAACAGGGATTCTCACCACCGAATATAATGCCGTAACCATCGCAATAAACTTCATATCAAAATTTAGTTCATGTATCACAAAGGTGCCATTAAAAGGGAGTGAAATGGCATTTGATATAGACCAGAGTGTATTTACTCCGATAACAAGCATTATCTTTTTGTTTAATATAAGGTGCTTAAACTCTATGAGCGAATTGTTTTTCACTTCTGTGTCAGGTTTCTCAAAAGTCTTTTCCTTTGCCAGTACAAGGGTAATGGTATGTATTATCATAAGAACAAATATTACCCCACCGCAGATAATAAGAGATGTTTCTGTCTGTCCTATCTCATCATAACCATCCACTATTCTGCCCATTATATTTACAAATATTGTTCCGCCGATAAGAGAAACCATTTCTTTTACAGAAGTAAATACGCCTCTTTTTTTGTCAGGCACTGCCGCCATATACATATTGATTTTTGGCGCTTCTGCAATATTCTTAAGAAAATATGCTATCAGGATAAATGCCATAAACACAGCGGTTTTGCCCGATGGCGACATATTGAAAAATGGCACTACATACAACGCCGCAAACAATAATTGCGTGGTAACGAGAATGGTGGTTACGCCTTTTTTCACACTCTTTTTTCTGAACATAAATATAGCAAGCATCTGAAATCCGCATCCTAAGGATACAAAATTTGAAAGTATGGCTGTCATTCCGTCTGACATTCCAAGGATTCCCGTAAGTCTTGCAAGATATGCGCCTGTGACAATAAGTGAAATGAAATATTCCGCTGCCGCCTCGATTATAAACAATAATCGGGTGAATCCGTACTTATCCTTTGTCATTCATATCATCTCCGTATTATTTTATATTCAGAACAGATTCCCTCTCAATAAGTTCATATGCAATTTCCGTATGAATTATTTCTGAAGAACCTTTCATTATCTTATCCATAAATCTGTTGATGCAGATTTCATATACATTCTCTTTCTCTGTTGAAAGTGTAGTAAGTTTCGGTGTACAATACTCGCAAGCAGGGATGTTGTTTATTCCCACCACAGATACATCCGAAGGGACATTTACGCCATTTATGGAGAGTTCATTCATAAAGGCTATTGCAATCTCATCATAAGCAAACACTACTGCAGTAGGCCGCTCTTCAGCCTTAAGGTACATATCTGCCGTATCTTTTCCCGCATCACCGAATCTCTGGTCGCTTACATATATAAACTTGTCATTTATACAAAGACCGGAATTTTTCATAGCGGTTATGTAAGACTCAAGTTTCGTACTTGTTTTCAGTTCTCCTGCATAACCGATTTTTGTATGGCCTTTTGACTTCAGATAATCTATCACATCTCCCATAGCCGAAGTCATATTCGCAGTTACCGTATCATAAAACCTATTGTCTGTTTTTGAAATACATAACACAGGTATGCTTGGCTTGAAGTTGATTTGCGGCGGATAAAAAGATATTATGGCATCCGCAAAGCCTTTCACCATTATCATTTCTGTTATGGTATCAAGTTTATTATGGTCAAAGTCAAAAACATATACCGATACAAATCCGCCTCTCTTTTCCACTTCTGTTTTGATAAGTGAAACTGTTGATGAATAAGTGACGGATACAATTTCCGGCACGAGAACGGCTATATTCAGTGCAGTATTCTTTCTGTAATTTTTGCTTCTTTTATTCTTTTCTTCAAAATAGCCCACTTCCAGGGCAATACTACGGATTTCATCCGCCAGTTCTTTGCTCACCTCTGCGCTTCCCGAAAGAGCCTTGGACACAGTTGATGCAGATACATGAGCAAGCTCGGCGATTTTTTTGTGTGTCATCTGATCACCTCACAATTACACATTATATAACTATTTTATTAATTATTCAACAAGTTAAATTACGAATTTTTTTCGAATTTATAAAATAAAAATGGATTGCAAAATCGCAATCCATTAAAAATTAATATGATCCGCCGCGTCTTCCGCTGCCTCTTTTTGAATCCATGCTCTTCTTAAGGTCGTGCATTTTTTCTTCACTTGCCTGTTTGAACTTATTGAGCATATCGTCAAAAGACACTTCACCATCACTTTTTTTACTTGACCAGTCTATTACTTCAGGTCTTGATGAAGAAGGTTTACGGGGTGCTTCAGATTTTTTTGGTGCAGAGGGAACTGCCTTTTTGATAGATAATCCGATTTTGCCTTTTTCGTCAATGGACACTACCTTTACCTTGACTTTGTCATTTGCTGAAATGTGCTCATTGATGTCCTTTACATATTCACTTGCCACTTCTGAAATATGGACAAGACCTGTAACGGAATTTCCTATATCCACAAAGGCACCAAACGCCGTAATACCAGTGACTTTGCCTTCAAAAATCATACCTACCTCTACTTGCATACCCTTAAACTGCCTCCTTATCATATGTAAAAAACCTGTGTAAAATCTTACTTACTGTTTGCATCTACAAAAACCTTTTCGTCTGCTTTAACAAGCCCCAGTTCATCACGGGCTACCTTTTCTATGTAGTCATCTGACGAATAAAGTTCATTCTTCTCCTGAAGTTCTTTGTTGTGTTTCTCTTCATATGTTATCTGGGAATTGATTTCGTCTATCTTATCGTTGTAGTCATTTATCTCACTCTGCTGTCTGATAAAAGTTATTGCGACAATAACAAAAACAACCAAAATAAGTTTTTTCATAATTATCTCCTTTTTTTCAGATTACATTTTCACCCATATATTATATTACAATTTTTTCAATATGTAAAGTTATATTTTGCGGAAAATGCACTTAATTTTATAAAATATGCGATTTTTTTGGCGTTTTTGTATGGATTTTCTCAGTTTCAGCCTGCAAAACAGTCTGTTTACATACTTTTTTGATATTCTGAACAGAGCGACAAAAGGCTTAATAAGTTTCATCACCGCACAAAATATCATCTGTATTGCCTTTTCTGCAAAAATGATTATCTTTATCACATAATGACTGAACATAGACATATACAGAAAAAATCCCGAAAAAATTCCGAAGATTTCATACCATCTTACTTTGCCGTCATTAATTATATATATAGAATAATATGCGCAGACCGACAGAAGCGTAAATGTAATCACATCTCCTATATCCACCAGAAGCGAATTGAATCCCAGATGAGTTTTTATCCTTCTTAAGATATCATATGTCACACCTATGATACATCCCGAAAGAAAACTTGAAGAAAGAATAACCATCTCTCTTACAGGTGAAAGTATCATATGGATTATTTAAACAACCTTTTCAAAAATCCGCCTGAATTTTCGCTTTCATATGTATATCTTACACAGTTCAACTCTCCGTCTATAAGCACCTCGCCATTGTCAATTGTAAGTTTGTTTATATGAAGTTTATCCCCTTCCACAATAAGCACTCCCATATTTGTATGAAGGACTATTTCTGTATCGTTGAAACTCTCCACATCATCCACTCCCGACACAGACAGTTTCTTTCTTCCTTCCATTATAAGATTGTGCACATTTGTTTCTGTCCTCGCAGTTCTTATTGTTCTTCTTTCTTCCACTTGCCTCTTCCTTTCTTTTCTTTATTAAAAAACTTGTACAACCTTATTATATTCTCTGTATTTTGCTTTTATGACAATGTATGTATAAAAAACAAATTATTTCAAATCATATAAACAATCGGAGGTATGATATATGAAGAGAACAACTTTTTTAATTATCAGTCTGAGTGTTGTTGCAGTATGCTTTTTGGCGGTTTTTCAGACAAATCACAACACAAAAAGAGATGCTTATGCGCAAACAAACTCTTACCAGAAAAATGTGGAACTCCTTGCAAGAGCGGTTAACGGCGAAGCAAGAGGAGAAGTATATGAAGGTCAGGTTGCCGTTGCAGCGGTAATACTGAACCGTGTGGATCACCCCTCGTTTCCAAACACCATTGCCGGTGTGATTTATCAGCCTGGGGCTTTCACTGCAGTGTCTGACGGACAGATAGATGTGCCGATAAGTCACAATTCCACTGTATACAAAGCCTGTCAGGATGCTATGAACGGATGGGACCCATCAGGCGGCGCCATATACTACTACAATCCCAGAACTGCCACAAGCAAGTGGATTTATTCACGACCGGTAATCACTACTATCGGAAATCATATTTTTGCAAAATAGGAGGACATAATGGACAAGGAAATAATATCATCAAACAATAACGAAGATCCCAATCAAAAGAACACCCGCAGGGAATTTGACTTCCCCAAATCCCACTATCTGGTTGCGGTACTTCTCATACTCGGAATAATACTCGGCGGAAATGCAATAGTAAAAAACAATCAACTGAACAAGGCGACAAGTCACATAAACTCCATATACTCCAAATCATTTCTTGAACTTGCAGACAGTGTGGCTGAAATAGACAACTGCCTTTCAAAAGGTGCAGTATCACATTCTGCAGGATATCTGTCAGAACTGTCTGACAAAATATATGTACAGTCATACTCTGCCATGAACAGTCTGGGACAACTTCCCGTAAATCATATAGAACTTGACAATACATCAAAATTTCTCTCTCAGGTAGGCGACTACACTTACAGTCTGTCAAAAAAAATAAGCAACGGCCACGAAATAACACCTCAGGAACAAAAAGACCTTGCCGCACTTTCAAAATATGCCGCCACCTTAAGTGACAAACTGTACAAACTGGAAGACAGTATGTTTAAAAGCGGAATGAATTTTGACTCAGACAATGTGCAGAAAGCATTTGCAAATGCAAAGGAATCCACTGATATGGGAGGGAGTTTTCAGTCTATAGAAGAAAACTTCCAGGACTATCCGTCACTTATATATGACGGGCCGTTTTCTGACCATATAGCACGAATGGAAGCCCTTCATACAAAGGGAAAAAATGAAATCACCAAAGTTCAGGCAGAAGAAAAAATAAGAGAATTCATACCCAAAGACAAAATCAAAAAAATCTCATATTCAGGCTCATCCAACGGAACGATAGACACATACAAATATATAGTCACAGACCATATGAATACAAGGACATCAATAGAAATCTCCAAGCAGGGCGGATTTGTGGTGTTTATGCTTAAAAACCGTGATGTAAATGACAAAAAACTTGATGTAAAAGATGCAATTATAAAAGGTGGAGAATATCTTACAAAGGCAGGTATCCACTCCATGACGGAAAGTTATTATGAAATAAAGGACAATGTGATAACCGTAAATTATGCATACAAAGAAAACGGAATCACAATGTATCCTGACCTGATTAAATTAAAAATAGCAATGGATGACGGAGAGATGCTTGGATTTGAATCTCAGGGATATCTTATGTCACATAC
>JAZSJF010000190.1:0-6557 GCA_045534195.1 Clostridia bacterium
TGCTTCCATTTTGAATCTGTTCATTGCATCTTTTGCTTCAGGAACAACAATTTTGGATTTAGACATTTTTCATTTCCTCCTTCCGATTTTACTTTGCATTGAAAATCGGCTTTTCAACAAAACTTATTAATTTCTTATGCACTAATATTCTTGTCATAACAGAGAATTATATGCCTGTTAATTTTTGTAAGTTTTGTATAGAAAATGAAATATTTATTGAAAGCTAAAGTGCTTCTGTTTTTGTTCTGATTTCTTCCTCTATCCACATAAGTACATTGTATTCTCCGATAAATACATCACCCAAAAGGACTAAAGTTTCATTACGGGAAAATACATATTCATTATCATCTTTTGTATAAACAAGTCTGAATTCCTCCAGTTTCGGATTTGCAGACATAATACTTACACAGAAATCCTCCGCTCTGCCAACGGGAAGGGATGATACAAACTCCAGAATACCGCCTTCTGAATTGCTGTTCCCATCAAATATGTATTCGTACCCAAATGAGCGCAACTCGTTTGCTTTGGCAGGAAAAACAAAATCCTTACATTCTATCTTAACTTTTGTTTCTTTGTTGCAAAAAACAGATACAGTCACATCCGAAGCACCTTTTGTGACGGCACTCTGTATTATATCGGAAATTATGCAGGACAAATCCATATCTCTCTCCTATTTATCACCCATAATAATTTTTTCGATAAGAATCTGGGCGTACTTTTCATCAGGCTCTATACATTTGCCGCAATTTGTACACTTCTCATCAGGATGGATATCACAGATTTCACATTCACCGCAATTATCACATTCCTTTTTTTCGTCAAGAACACAAAAGAATCTATCCATTTTTTCTCTCTCCAATCACCTTGTCTGCTGCCTTGAGCACGGCTATTTTTGCACTTTCATAAGTGAGTCCGCCCTGATAATATGCCACATACGGTTCTCTTATGGGACCGTCTGCAGATATTTCTATGGAAGAACCCTGAACAAAGGCGCCTGCAGCCATAATAACCTGATTTTCATATCCGGGCATATCCCATGGCATAGGCACAACAAAACTGTCTATAGGTGAACCTGACTGGATTCCCTGACAAAATGATACAAGGTTTTCTTTATTATTAAGTTTCACTGCCTGAATGATATCTGTTCTTTTTTCGTTTACTTGGGGCATAATATCAAAGCCCAGAGAACTGAATACACATCCGCAGAATATTGCCGCCTTTACCGCCTGACACACAATGTGAGGAGCCATAAAAAATCCCTGATACATATATCTGTTTTCACCAAGGGTAGCACCGCATTCTGCACCTATTCCCGGGCAGGTTACTCTGTAGGATACCTGTTCAACACATTCCTTTGTACCTGCAATATATCCGCCCATTTTTGCAAGACCGCCGCCGGGGTTTTTGATAAGTGAACCCACGATAAGGTCGGCGCCTACCTGTGTAGGTTCTTTTTCTTCCACAAACTCTCCGTAACAGTTGTCCACTATACAGATAATATCACTTCTTATTTCCTTTACACAACGAATAATCTTTCCTATTTCTTCTACAGAAAAAGACTCTCTCCAGGCATATCCTCTTGAACGCTGGATAGCAACTGCCTTTACAGTGTGGTCTATTGCATTTCTTATTCCTTCATAATCAGGCTTATTGTCTTTGAGGGCTACTTCTTTGTAGTTGACTCCGAATTCTTTTAATGAGCCGTTATTTCCCCCTCTTATACCTATAACTTCTTCAAGAGTGTCATAAGGTCTTCCGGTAACCGCCACAAGAGTATCTCCCGGTCTTAATACACCGAAAAGGCAGGATGCAATGGCGTGTGTACCGTTGACAATTGTCTGTCTTACCAGTGCCGCCTCAGCACCAAACACCTGTGCATACACCTTATCAAGTGTATCTCTTCCCAGGTCATCATATCCATAGCCTGTAGTAGTCATAAAATGCTGCTCGGAAATACCGTTGTCCATAAATGCTTTAAGCACCTTCATCTGATTGAATTCGGCTATCTCTTCTGCCCTTCTGAAGGCTTCTTTTGCCATTTCTTCGCCTTTTATACCAAGGTCTACAGACTCTGAGGAAATATTGAAATTATTCATATAAAATTCTTTTGTATTCATTGTACTGTCCTTTCAGGAAAGGTCTTATACTTCAATAATAACAGGAAGAATCATAGGCTTTCTCTTTGTCTTTTTGAAAATATGATCAGAAACTGCATATTTTAAATTATTTTTGAGTGATGACCAGTCGTGGATATTATTCTTCTTACAACGCGCAAGACTTTCCTTTGCGATAGCCTCTATCTCTATCATAAGGTCTTCTGATTCTCTCACATATACAAATCCTCTGGAGATTATGGCAGGACCCGACATCACATCTCCTGATTTTGCATCGAGAGTAGCAGTGATAACTATAAGTCCGTCCTGAGCGAGGTGCTTTCTGTCACGAAGGACAATATTTCCCACATCACCCACACCAAGACCGTCTATGAGTGTTTTTCCCGAGGGAACAACACCGTTTAATTTCGCATCGGTTTTGGATATTTCAAGAACTTTTCCGTTGTCCATTATAAACACATTTTTCTTATCAACGCCCATGAGAGTACCAAGTTCTGCATGGATTTTGAGATGTCTGAATTCCCCGTGTACGGGAATAAAATATTTTGGCTTCGTAAGAGCCAGTATCATCTTTAATTCATCCTGACAGGCGTGACCTGAAACATGGATATCTGCACCCTTGTCATATATAACTTCCGCGCCTTTTTTGAACAGTTCGTTTACTACATTTGACACAAGACGCTCATTTCCCGGAATAGGATTTGCCGATACAACAATAAGGTCGTCTTTGGTAATCTCCACTTTTCTGTGATCTGAAAACGCCATTCTGTAAAGAGCGCTCATAGGCTCACCCTGAGAACCTGTAGTCATAATAACAAGTTGACTTGGTTTGTACTTTTTGATGTCATCAATATTTATAAGCACTCCGGAAGGTATGTTTGTATAACCTAGATTTACTGCTACTTCAAGTACATTGAGCATACTTCTTCCCGAAACTGCCACTTTTCTGTTGCATTTGTGGGCTGCATTTATAATCTGCTGAACTCTGTGTACGTTTGACGCAAATGTTGCAATGATTATTCTCTTCTTTGTAGAAGAAAAAACATTGTCAAGTGTAAGTCCCACATTTCTCTCCGACTGTGAGAATCCGGGCCTTTCCACATTGGTGGAATCACTCATAAGGGCAAGTACACCCTCTTTTCCAAGTTCGCCAAATCGTGTAAGATCTATCATTTCACCCTGAATTGGTGTAATATCCACTTTGAAGTCGCCTGTGTGGACAATGTTTCCCACAGGAGTCTTGATACAATATGCAAGTGAATCTGCAATGGAATGGTTGGTGCGGATTGCCTCCACCTGAAAACAACCTGCTCTGAAAGTATCCCCTGCTGATATTCTTGTCATTTTTACTTTGGAAAGGATACCGTGTTCTTTAAGTTTGTTCTGAACAAGTCCCAATGTAAGATTGGTGCCGAATACAGGCATATTGTATTCGGAAAGAAGATATGGTATCGCCCCTATATGATCTTCGTGTCCGTGAGTAATCACAAGACCGCGAAGTTTTTCTCTGTTTTTTTCAAGGTATGAAAAGTCAGGAATAACAAAGTCTATTCCGGGCATTTCTTCATCAGGAAATGCCATACCGCAGTCAAGTACCAATATGTCATTGCCGTATTCAAACAATGTCATATTTTTTCCTATTTCGTTAAGTCCGCCAAGCGGAATGATTTTTAATTTTGATTTTCTTGCCACAAATTTACCTCCTTGTAAGTAAGCACAAAGGAAATAAGACCTATATGTAAATATAAGCCGAAATCCTTTTGTATTTTATTGTTTCCGCACATAATTATTAATAAAAAACTTTATTGGCATAATGCCACTTTATCCGCACAAGGGAATCAATCCCCAAAACAATTAATTATATTATATCACATAATTTCAATAAAATAAACCCCTTTTTTTATTTTTTTAAGTATCCGCATCTGATTATCTCTTTTGTAATGTTCTGAAAGAGTTTTCCCGCGTTGTATCCGGATTTACCGTTTTCAAGAAAAACGGCAATTGAATACACAGGCTTATCCATTGGAAAAAATCCCAGAAACCACCCGTGAGTCATAGTGTCGTCATCTTCAACCCACCCCGTTTCTGCAGTGCCTGTTTTTCCGCATATATCCGTATCTGTAATATTATAATCCCTCCCCGTACCGTAAAGCATAACGTTTCTCATCATTTCTTTTATTTTGTATGATACATCATCTGATATTACACGCTCTTCTCTGTATTCTCTGAAATCATCTTCAAGTACACCCCGGGTATTTATCACACCGTTTACAAGATGTGACTTTTTCATAATGCCGTTATTTGCCACTATGTTTACCATATTTACCGCCTGAATTGGTGTAATAAGAATGTTTCCCTGACCTATGGATATATTTGCTATTTCATTCGGATGGGTATTCTCAAGTATTTGGGAATTACCCTTATTCTCCCAGGGAAGATGAAGAATTTTTTGCCCGAGAGAAAATTTCTTTGCCATATTATATATATTCTTTATTCCCGTCATATTTCCGAGTTTATAAAAATACACATTGCAGGATTTTGCAAAAGCATCTTTCATATCAACCTTTCCGTGTCCCTCTTTGTTATGGCAGGGAAATTCTGTACCGTCTATATTCACACTGCCGTTACATTCCACTGTAAAGTCTGTATCTGCAATGTTGTTTTCAAGGGCAGCCGCTACGGTGATGATTTTGAATATGCTTCCTGCATCATAGGAGGATGTGGAACGGTCTATAAGTTCTCCCTCGGGAGAATCAAGATATTTTTCTATATCATTCTGATCAAAATTTCCTCTGCTTGCAAGAGCCAGTGGCGAAAATGACATACTGTCCATTATACAGACGCTTCCTTTAAGACCTGATTTGTCCAGTTCTTCTTCTGCAATTTTTTGTATATGCCAGTCAATTGAAAGGGATAAGGACTTATCCTTTGTTTTTTTGATTTCAAAACCTTTTTTGCTCATATCATAGATGGGATTTCCGCTTCCGTCATTAAATGAATTGACATATATTTCTCCCTCATCCGACAATATATCATCATACATTTCTTCAAGACCGCCCGTTCCCCTGCCATCACTTCTTACACTTCCTATTATATGCCTTAAGAGTGTTGTTGAGTCATATCTTCCGGGAATTGACAATTCTCCCCCGGGAGTCTTTATAATGTCTGTCCCCTGCTCTACAAAACTTATCATATTTCTGTCATAAATTTTCCCTCTGATATTTTTGACGACATCTGAGGTTTTTCTCTGATTGACTGCTTTTTCCATATATGTTTTTCCCCGTGTGGTTACCACATTAAACACTGATATCATACATACAAAAAGAAGTATTTCCGTAAAAATCATTATTTTTTTTATTATATTTTTGTTCAAATATATCACCTGTAAAAGTATTTGTAAAATATGGAATTATATTCAGTAACAAACACCCCTTTCAAAGAATAAAATACATATAGGTGATTGTATGCTTAAAAGATTTCGCTTTCCTGAAATATCAAAAAAATTCTTTATCATAACAACAGTTGTTCTTATTATCACATACATAACAAAATGGTATTTCTTCACCATGCGGCCTATGATACTGAGAGTAGCCCAGACAAGAATGGAATACATATCAAACAAAGTAATCAATAAATCCGTCAGCAATGTATTGAAAAACGGAAATATAAAATATTCGGATATAGTGATTATGCAAAAAGATACTGAAGAACACGTGGCATCGATAAGTATAGATTTTGTAAAAATGAATCAGATAAAATCCGACCTTGTCCTTGAAATTCTCGAGCAACTCAACAACACCCATTATACTGACATAGCAATCCCTCTGGGAAACTTTACCGAATTTGAATTTCTTATGGGAATGGGACCGAAAATCCCTTTCAGAATAATTCCCCACGGAACGGTTTATGTGGATTACAGAGATGAGTTCAAAAGTATGGGAATAAATCAGACTTGTCACGAGGTGTATCTTGATATCAACACAAGAGTGAGCGGTGTAATGCCGGGATTCAAAACAAGTTCTGATATAGAAACATCAATTATTGCGGCACATACAGTAATTGTGGGAGATGTGCCTCAGACATATACAGGAGTTAATGAAATAGAAGGAACTATAGAGGATTATGTGCTGGATATTATAGAATAAATATTAATTATTACAAAAACAGGGTCGGCTCAAACATCATATACCTGTTTGTTGTCATTTATCAATATTTTGATTTCATCATCCGCAAATACATTCATATCAACTGCAAATAAAGATGCAATCATAATAATTGACAAAACAATGCTTATAACCTTTTTCATCATATTTCTTCCTTAATATTGACTTTTGCAAACATAGCATTTATAATCTGATTATAACATATCAACTTGAAATGTAAAGAATATATATTTGCATATATTATAAAAATATTGATATTTAAGGAGAACTACCATGAGAG
>JAZSJF010000208.1:0-1777 GCA_045534195.1 Clostridia bacterium
ACCACTTGTTGTAAACGAGGTCCTGATATATTTCTCCGCCCGGTTTCAGATTGAAATCATTATCATAGAACAAATTGGTTTCCCCTGCATAGAATGCTTTGTCCCAGTATCCCCAGAAAATAAAGCCTTCAACATTCGGCTGAGCGAATGCGGCAATAAGGGAATCTCTCATATAATGAGCCTGAAGTTGCTTGTCCACAATACTACAGGTAAATTCTGTTATTTTGATTGTTTTATTATATTCTGTGCGGATTTTTTCATACAATTTGATCGCATCATTGATATCGTACAGGGTGGAAAGATTATCCCTGTGTGTCTGAATACCTATAGCATCATAATCAACCCCGTTTGCTTTGAACAAATCAAGTTTTGCAAAAAATTCATCCTGTTTTGCCTGAGCACTGCACTCGTTGTAATAAAGATCTATGGAAGGATCAAGGTCACGGGTTTTTGCGAACCAATGGTTATACATCTCTGTACCCAAAAGGTCTGTAAAGAAAGTAAGTCTTATAATTTCGTTTACAACATCCCATTCGGTAAGTTTGCCTTTGAAATCAGTAACAATCGTTTCTATCCATTTATCAATTTCTTCCATAGCCTTTTCCTTGTTACCTGCATTTACATAATCCTGCACATACTGCGGAATCATTGTGTTTCCTGCATATGACACTCCGTCCTTTTCGGCAATAATAACATGACCTCTGAAGTATTTGACTCCTGCATCAAACGCTTTAGAAACAGTTTCTGCAGCAAGTTCCTTTTTGCCTTCATCAACATACGGCGCCCATTTTGTAGCGCCTTCGTGTACAGCGGCATTGAAGTTTTCTGACAGTTTCACCATTGCTTTACCGGTATTCAGATGACCGGAATTCAAGGCTGTTCCAAACTGGAACTCATGTTCAAACATATCAAGTTCAACTTCAGCATCCGGAATAACATTTCCGTCCTTGTCTTTAACTACAACAGTGAAATCGCCTTTTCTTACTTCCTCTATTCTCTTGATTGCATCCTGTCTCCACTGTGCATCAGGCTTTAAGAAATCGAATTCATAGACAGTTCTCGGAAGGTCTTCTTTCTTTACATTTGATTTATAATTTATGAGTTTAAAATTTTTGATTTCTACAGTCTGTTTGCCATGTCCCGGTCTGATACCAAAACTTGTAGCATCTTCTACACCACCGCAGGCAAGATATATTCTCTGCCAGTTAAGGGGAGCAGTAACATAATCAAATACAGATTTTTTATAACTGGTGGTTGTGGTTTCCTCAAGTTGAATCTGTATAAGTCCTGTATCATCGTCCCTTTGTGTTTCTGTACATCTTATATCAAACATCATAAGAAGAGCATCGTCTTTTTCTACTTTGCCTTCAGGCTTTACATTGGATTTGACAATAAACTTTGATGTAGGATCCACTGCGGCGAATGATGTCATCTTAAGTACAAGAGCACCGTCTGTATCTTTGTATGTTTCCACAGTACCACAGTCCTTGCCAATGATATCTAAATCAGTGTACATCTTTTCGCCGTCAAGAACCACTGTGCCCAGTTTTTCGTCAGGCATAGGTTTCTGATCCTCTTCTGCAGCACCATAATGAATAATGTCATCAATTCTGTTTGACTTTTCAAATTTTGTAGGAACCGGTCTGTGAAAATCTGATACAAGTTCCTTAAGTACACCCTTTGATGTGCCGTTATCCTTGATGATGACAGTTTTTGTATCTGCATCCCATTCTACTTTTGAGCCATAGGCTTCGGAAATAAATCTTACAGGAACCAT
>JAZSJF010000194.1:0-5807 GCA_045534195.1 Clostridia bacterium
GAAGTTCTCTTATAATCTTTTCTTTATCCTCAGGAAGAACATCAGAATAGATTTCATCTATACCGATATTATCTGCGATAAACCTTGCACTGTTTCGGTTATCACCAGTAATCATAACAGACTTTATTCCGCAATTTTTCAGTTTTTCAACTGCATCAGAAGCCTCTTCTCTGATTGTATCAGAAACGGCTATTATACCGATAAATTTCCCGTCAAAGCCAAACACCAACGGTGTCTTTCCCTGAGAAGATAATTCATTGTATATCGTTAAAGCATTTTCGTCAAGTTTTATATTTTTTTGTACAAATTCAAGTTTGCCGCCTATAATCTCTTTGCCGTCAATCTTTCCTCTCAGACCGTTTCCCGGAAGAATCTCAAATTCATCTGTATCAAAAGTACTTCCTTCTGTTTCCTCCCATTTTTTCACGATAGGTTTCGAAAGAGGATGCTCACTCAATCTTTCGATTGAATATGCATATTTAAGAAGTGTATCAGAATCCATACCACCAAAAGGTACTATATCCGTTATCTCCGGTGTACCCTGTGTAAGTGTACCCGTTTTGTCAAATGCAACTATCTGCGCCTTTCCGGTCATTTCAAGAGAAGTGGCATTTTTGAAAAGCACTCCGTGTTTCGCACCGATACCGCTTCCTACCATAATTGCCGCCGGAGTGGCAAGTCCAAGGGCACAGGGACAACTTATCACGAGAACAGAAATTGCTCTCTGCAAAGAAAACCCCACTTCCTTTAATATTATCATCCACACTGCAAAAGTGATAACAGAAATACCCATAACCACCGGGACAAATACTCCCGAAACCTTGTCTGCTATCTTTGCTATAGGTGCTTTCTGTGCCGATGCATCCGACACAATCTTTATTATCTTTGACAGTGCGGTATCCTCTCCCACATCTGTAGCACGGCACTCTATATATCCGTATTTGTTTATACATCCGGCAGATACTTTGTCATCAGTTGTTTTGTCAACGGGGATACTTTCTCCCGTAAGAAAAGATTCATCCACCGAGGTTTCACCTGATATAACCACTCCGTCACAAGGTACTGCTTCACCCGGGCGGACAATAAATATATCCCCTTTTTTCAGTTCATCTGCTCTTATGGTCTTTTCTCCTTCTTCTGTCTTTATAGTGGCAATTTTAGGCGAAAGATTCATAAGAGAATTGATTGCATCTGTAGTCTTGCCTTTTGAATGTGCCTCAAGAGTTTTTCCCACAGTGATAAGTGTAAGTATCATTGCCGCAGACTCAAAGTACAATTCGTGCATATAATGATGTGCATTGTGTATATCAGCACTCATCATAAAAAGAGCGTAAAGAGAATATATGAATGATGCGGATGAACCAAGTGCAACAAGAGTATCCATATTTGGAGATTTACTAAAAAGGCTTTTAAACCCCGAAACAAAAAATTTCTGATTTATAACCATAACCATTCCCGACAATACAAGTTGCAATACTGTCTGGGCTATGAAATTACCTTCAAAAAATGAAGGAACGGGAAATCCCCACATAATATGTCCCATAGAAAAGTACATAAGAACAGAAAGTATACATAAGGATGAAACAAGTCTTGTAATAAGATTCTTCTCATCTGATTCTGCTTCTTTTTTTGCATTACGGGATGCTTTATTTGTATTATCGGATACATATGCATCATAACCCGCTTTTCTCACAGAAAGGATAATATCATCTGACAGATATTCACCATCAACCACCATAGAGTTGGTAAGAAGATTTACAGACACATTCTCTACTCCGTCCACTTCTCTTACCGCTTTTTCCACCCTTGATACACAAGCGGCACAACTCATACCTTTTATATTGAATTTCTGCATTTTATCACCTCACAAAAACACATAGCCGTATCAGTCATTATTGTGAAAAATATACATCCCGACAGGAACTGCTATTGCAATTACAATCACAAACCAAAAAGTAAAAATCATTGTTATTCCCCCTTTACAATAACAGAAACACCTTCGGGAATTGCAGTGATTGTAACATCTTTTTTATCTAATATATTTCTTGCGATTTCCATAGCTTCATCAATGGAATGTGCAGGAATCATATTCATATCTTTTACTGTTTCATCAGGCATTTCGGATACATATACAACCTTTGCTCTCATAAGGATTCTCAACAAAATCTGTACCATCCACTGATCGGGCTCAGTTTCAAGTCTGCCTTTGGAAAGAATATTTTTCATTCCTGTATTAATATCGTCTATTTCATTTAACTGTCTGTAAAAATGATCTCCACCGATGCCATCATTGGAACGGGCAAGCATTATAACTACTCCGCCTTCTTTAACACATGCTTCTGCTGCTGTCATCCCCTTAACAGCCTGATACATATTCTGATCAAGAGGATATCCTCCGTTGGTTGTAATTACAATATCAGAATACTTTGATGTTGCACCGCAAAGTCCTGACAGAAAATCAGTTCCCATTTTGTGTGCTTCAAAAGTATCCCCGGCAACTGCATATATGACTTCCTTTTCACCATTCAATACAACATTTACAACATATTTAAGCTTGGCTGTTTTTGCAGCCCATATCATATCCTCATGTATAGGATTGTCTTTAAGTATACCTGTACGTGAATTTGGGTTTGCAATAAATTCAGCACAATGATTTGCAAGAACAGTTTTTCTTGCACAGATTCCAGGGAGAACACTCTTTCTTCCACCTGAGAAACCGGCAAAGAAATGTGGTTCAATAAATCCCTCTGCTACAAGCAAATCTGCATTATATGCTATGGAATTTATTTCACATTCTCCCCCTGAAGGAAGAGTACCTATATTTACAAGCTTTTCTCTTTCGTCACAATCGTGAACATATATCTTTTCATTATTTACTATTTCTTCACCAAATTTACTTACAAGTTCTTCTCTTGTTGTACCTCTGTGACAACCTGAAGCAATAAGTATAGTAATATCTGCATCAGGGTTTCCTTCCCTTATTTCCTTAAGCATATAAGGAATAATCACCTTGCTCGGAACAGGTCTTGTATGGTCACTGGCAATAATAACCACCTTGTTTTTTCCCACAGAAAGTTCACTGAGTTTCTTTGAACCTACAGGATTTTTCATAGCATTGATTACAAGTTCTGCCTCAGAAAATTCCGGCTTATATTCCTCTACAGATGATACAAGCACCCCATTGAGTTCATTTTCGTGGAATGAATACATAAGTTTTTCTTTTCCGTATGGAAATTCTAAATTAATCATAAGTATTCTCCTATAATATCAATTAAAATATTCAAGTATAAGTTCAAATCCTATTTTCATACCTATCGGAATCGATGACTTAAGAAGCCACTCATCTCTGGTATGTCTGCCGTCGCCCATAAATACACCTGCACATACAGAAGGAATCCCCATAGATTGAGGTATATTTGCATCAGTTGAACCACTGTTTATATTACATTTAAGCCCGGAATATTTCTCGCAGACATTGATACATTTTTGAGTCATTCTATCAAGTTTTTCTTTGTCAACATCACCGCCGCAGGGACGGATACCCACAATCTCAACATCAATTTTTGCTTTGCCTTGTTTTTTTGCAATATCAATCTGGGATTCAAAGAATTTTTTCATTTCTTCAAGACAATCCTTGTCATCAGAACGGTATTCATACATCATTTCACATTCCTGACAGATTGTATTTACACTTGTACCGCCTGATACAGTTCCCACATTATAGGTTGTTTTTGTACCTTCTTTTTCGGGAACGGTTTTTTCGTAAAGACGCTTAATGAGATTTGACATTTCACAAATAGCATTATTGTTTCCGAAATCATTGAATGAATGTCCGCCCTCTGTGAAAAATTTCACTTTATATCTGTGAGAACCTACACACTTTGGTATAACGGAGGTATATTTATCATCAAATGTATATACTTCTTTTATTCTGCCCTCATAGTCCTTGCATATCTTTTTGACACCCTTAAGATTGCCCAGACCTTCTTCACATGAATTTGCCACAAAAAGCATACCGCAGTGAGGTTTAAGTCCTCTTTCAATTACATATTTTACCGCCATAAGGATAATAACAACCTCAATTGTATCATCCACCACTCCGGGAGAATAGATTTTTTCATCATCTTCAGTATACGGCATAGGATATTCTGTATCAGGAAATACAGTATCCGTATGTGCCATAAAAACAGTTATATCATCTCTTCCATCGCAGTTTATGGGACAAACAACATTCAATGCCTCATCAATATAACTTTCCTTTGCACCAATGGAATGAAGCCAGTTGTTTATAAACTCTGCTCTCTTGTGCTCCATATGCGAAGGTGCAGGAATAAGGCATATATCCTTAAGAAGCGCCATTGTTTCGTCAATATGCGATTCTATATATTCTATTGTATCTTTTGACAATTCAAATAACATATTTATCCTATCATCCTTTCACAATAATCATTTACCACTTACAAACCGCTACATTGCCATTCATTTTTACTTCGGTTCCGTAAGGTAAGGATATATTGTTGAGCCTTTCTATAAAACTATAATCATCAGAAACATAAGGAAGCCCTTCCCGTGATTTCATACCACCCATAGATAGTTTAACGGGAAGAAGTTCCAGATATGTAAGATCACCGTTTTCATCAGTTTCCCAATACGGAATGACCGATTCATTCATTTTTTTGTCAGCCATAAGACCTCTTGTAAAGTCGTTTGAACGCAGTTTCAGTAATTCGTGAACAGTGTCATCAGAATTAAGTCCCTGCTTTTTGAAGAAATCTTCAGGAGCAAAATCCACATTATAAAGTTGAAGAATGAAATCACCTATTGAATAAAAAATCGGTCTCTTTTTGTAAATCTCAATCGGTCTTAAAAGATGAGGTCCATGACCTACTACTGCATTTGCGCCGTTGTCTATGCAAAAATGCGCAAACTCTTTAAGAAATTCTGCGGGTGATTCCTTGTCTGTGCCTGAAATTTCGTGAGAATGCATTGTGATTATAATGTAATCTGCCTGAAGTTTTGCTTCATATATGGATTTCCTTACACGTTCAAGGTCTTCTTTGTTACACTCAGTGACAATCCTTGTTTCGTCACCCACTTTAAACTTAAGAGAACCCATTTCATACACATCTTCAGGCAATAGAGGAAGATATCCTTCTTTTCGGATAATATCCTGATAGGCATTTATACTAATACTGTCACCAAGATTCTTTATTGAATCAAACTGCTCCCGTGTCACATAAACAGTACGGTTAAAACGCAGTCCGTTTATCCCCGGTCTTCCCATCACCCTTCTTGACTGTTCGCCTGCCATCATACAGGGATCAAAAGTGGAATTAACGGAAATAAGTGCCACACGTCCGTTCTTTGTGTCCAGATAACAAGGTGCACATGCCTCTCCCATATTTCTCCCCACACCGCACTGTGGTATTCCGTATTCATCGATATAGTCCTTTGTTTTTAAAAGTCCTTCATATGAAAAATCCATAGCATGATTATTGTTAAAACTTGTCATATTGAAGCCAAACTTAAGACAGTCGCCAAACATTTCCGGATTTGTCCTTACATATGTACCACCGGAAAACTGAGAAGCATAACATTCTCCCTCATAGTTAAGAGTAGACTCGAAGTTGAATATCCTTGCATCACCTTTTTGAATATAGGATTTTATATCGTCAAATCCTTCATATCCCTCATATATTCTTCTCTGTATAATTGCATCACCACAAGCAGTAAATTTCATTATCTATCACTCCGTTAATTAAAATCGTACTTCACACATATCATCAGTATATGTTATTCTGTCACCT
>JAZSJF010000335.1:0-5074 GCA_045534195.1 Clostridia bacterium
GAAAAAATTGATGTTGACGAAAACGGAGTAATCAGCGGCTTGTTCTAAAATATAATCAAATAAAGGCTGTAAAATATCTACTTTTGCAGCCTTTAAGTTTTTTGGAGATAAATATGAAACTTATAATAGCGTCCAATAACAAGGACAAAATAAAAGAAATAAAAGAAATACTCTCATCACAATTCGATGAAATCCTTTCTATAAAAGAATCGGGAATCAATCACGAAACGATTGAAGACGGGAATACATTTATGGAAAATGCCATAAAAAAAGCAAAAGAAATATGCGAAATTTCAGGATGTGCTTCGTTGGCAGATGACAGTGGGATTTGCGTAGATGCCCTTAACGGTGAACCGGGAATATATTCTGCAAGATACTCCGGTGAACACGGCAATGATGAAATGAATAATCAACTCATATTGAAAAATCTCAATGGAAAAACCAACCGCAAAGCCCACTATACCTGTGCAATGGCTCTTTTCTTCCCTGACGGAAAAAGTATCATGGCAGAAGGATACTGGCATGGAGAAATTGCATATGAACCAAAAGGTACAAATGGATTCGGATATGACCCGTTATTTATCCCTGATGGATTTGACTGCACTTCAGCAGAGCTTACACCGGAAGAAAAAAATGATATAAGCCACAGGAGAAATGCTCTTAACCTCCTTCTTGAAAAATTGTCATAAAAAAATTGCGAGGCATAAGGTTTAGATGCAATCTTTTCAAAGGCTTCTCCTCGAGGAGAGGCTCCGCCGCAGGCGGTGGTGAGGTGTAGATTGCAAATCAAACTTGTTTGATTTTGAAATCGTTATTCTTTTCCACCTCATCCGAGTTGCTTCGCAACCCACCTTCCCCTCAAGGGGAAGGCTTTTTTATTTCGTCATAATTCGACATCTCTCAATAAAGGATGTGAAATCTAATTCACATCCTTTTTGTTTAAATCAAATCAAGGATTTTTTCTTTTTCAATAATTTCTTTCAAATTCCTGTACATAATAAATGCACCAAGATCATTCGGATGTGTGCCGTCAGCACAACACTCCGCCTGAGTATAGTTTTCAAACATCTTGAATCCATCTATAAAATAAACCCTGTCATCACCCAGTTCTTTTGCCTTAAGATATGAATTATAGACAATTTTTCTTCGTTTCTCGTTATATTCATTCATATTATCAGGGGTGATAATTGGCTTGGATAGCATAATGTACGGTACATCAGGATGTTTCTCTCTGATTTTCTGATACATTTTGAAATGTGTATTTTCAAGATGCTCAACACTTGGAGCATTGAAATCATAATCAGAAACAAAGACTGAATAATCCATATCTGCCATATAGTCAACAATTGTATCCTCTGCAAGAGCGCTTCCGGCAAAGCCAAGATTTATAAAATTCAAATCAAAATCTCTTGACAACATTGCCTGATAAGTATTGCCCGGTCTTGAAACACAAGCCCCCTGGGTTATGGATGAACCATAAAAAAGAAATGGTTTTTCTACTTTATAATCAATATGAGGAAGTATTTTTTTATCTTTATCTATACCGATATATACATCTTTCACATCATTATACAATGGCATATACAGTGTAATTTCTTTTTCTCCATCAGGAAGTCTTCTTTCAATGATATACTCCCCTTCTGCATCAATCGGCGGAAATAGGCTACACTTGTATGTTTCCTTACCGTTTTTCATTATGTAAAGATCGAAGCCTTTAGAACAAAGAGTCGACATTATACTTCTGTCAGTAATACCGGGAAGTAGTACTTTGAGAGAAAACACATCAGAATCAGTGACAAACCTGATTCTTCCGCCTGATGGATTGGTATAAAGTTTGCTTACATTATAACTCGTTGCCTCTGCAACATCATCAGGAATTCTTTTGAAAACAGACTGATTTTTGTAATCGTAAAGTCCATAAACCTTAATATTTGTGCATTCTTTTACATTATAATACTTTATATTTTCATAAGTCTGTCTGTAATTTTCCGCATAATAATTCTCATTTATTCTTCTCATATATATCCCCTCTTATTTAGAATTTAAGTATTCTTTCAAAGCGTTATTAACAATATTACATTCGTTTGTGATAATGGTATCTATTCCCATATCAAGACAATCTGTTGCCGACTTTTGATCATCGGCAAAATATACATTACATATGATACCATATTTTTTTGCTTCTTTAATAACACTATCGCTCATCATTTCTTTTGTAAGAAGAATCTTTTTGCATCCGTATTTTATTGCTCTGTCCAATGTTTTTTCAGGTTCTTTGTCAGCAGCGCAACATATTGGTATATCCGGCGCAAATTCTTTCATTCTGATTATAAGTTCTTCTTTGTCAATTGTAAAATAAATATGTTTCTGACAATCATATTTATGAATAAGACTGATTATCTTCTTCAGAGTATTATCAGAAGGAGTATAATCTTCGCCATTATCTTTTATATGGATATTCATAATGCACTGACATGTGAATTTTTTGAGAATATCTTCAAAAGATGTTATTTTTAATCCTTTGAATTTGTCACTATGTATAAAACCAAAATCATATTTCAGAAGTTCTGAATATGTTTTCTCATAAACAGTACCGTTGCCGTTGGATATTGAGTCAATCAGACAATCCATAACAGATACAATTTCACCATCTTTTGTTTCGTAAACATCAAACTCTATTTCATTGGCACCAAGTGCAATTGCAGCAGCAAAAGAAGGCAAACTGTTTTTGGGTGCAATATCACTGAACCCTCCGTGTGCACATATTCTCGGATACGGCATAGTATCATCCCCGGGAACAACAAAACTTCCGCAAGGACGGTATTTCCAGGGGCGTCTGCCTTTTTCAATATATTCATAATGAGCAGCGGGCGGATTGCCGAATCCTGCAGGTTTGAAATATTTGTTGCCTATATCAATATCAACAGTTTCCATCCCTACTCTGCTTTTCATATTCAGAAGTATATCCCCGTTCGGAGATACAACCATACTTCCTCCGCCTATATCAGAATTTATGTCCATTGATACGGATGAGCGAAGAACAAAAGCATTTGTGTTATAAGCAAGAAATCTTGTGATAATTTCAAGTGCACTGTGTCTATCACTTCTCTGATGAGAGCATCCTATTATAATGTCAAGGTTTTCTCTTGCTATATTGGAAAAATTTTCATAGAAATAAAAGTCATAACAAGTGAGAAAACCAAATCTGATCCCCTCTATTTCAATAACTGTCGGAAATGTCGGTTCAAAGGTATATTTACTGTCAAGTTTATGCAAACTCACTTCACTTGGCACAAGGTGTTCTTTATAATACTTACCAACGATATTTCCTGCTCTGTCAATTGCATATGTAGTGTTTCTGAGCCCGTTTTCACACTTCTCCCTTCCATTAAAAAACAAAATTGAATTACATCTTTTTGCCGTTTCTTTTGCTTTATAAAGCAATTTATCAAGAAATTTGCCGCTCAGGGTTTCGCTTTTTTCTTTTGAATCTGCAAAAACGGGTATATCTGATGATTCGGGCAAAACAATTATATCCATTGAATTATCGCATTTATCAAGATATCCGCATTCTTTTTCGAACATCTCATCCGCCCTTGAATAGTCAAGCGAATATTCAGGTTGAATAATACAAACTTTCATTTTTACCTCCGCTAAATTATAGCAAATCTTCGTTGTAAACCGCTCTTACACCACCGATGAATTTCGGGCGGGTTCTTGCGGCAATAATGTTTGCTTCACCGATTTTTGACAAGCTTAATCTTACCGGAACGGCTACTTCCTTAAGATGCATACCTATAAGTGTTCCGCCAATATCAAGACCTGCATCTGCTTTGATTTTTTCTACTGCAACAGGGTTTTCGAATGTTCTGTATGCTGCAGTTGCAAGTGAGCCTCCCGCCTTTGGTTGCGGAATAACATTGACATAATCACTGTTTGGAACTGCGGCTTTTTCCGTAATGATACATCTGTTGAGATGTTCGCAACACTGTATTGCAACAAAAATCCCTTTGTCACAAGCAATTTCATAAATTCCGTCAAACAATTCGTTTGCAGTGTCGGGGCTTGAATTAGAGCCCATTTTACTGCCTATAACCTCACTTGTAGAACATCCGATTACAAGTGTATCTCCTTTTTTCAGTTTAGCAACTTCGATAAGTTCGCTTACTGCACTTTTTACCTGATTCTTTATATCCATTTCAAACACCTTTCTGTTTATTCACAAAGCAATTCTTCTAATTTTTCTTCGATTATAGATTTATTTGCACAATTTTCAAGATAAGAATCTTTCCCACCTATTTCGCAATTTGTATAACCTTTGTCATCAAAACGGATTTTCAAGTTTTTATTTTCTTTAAACAATCCGTCGCATCCTCTTACGGCATAATATACAGATAACAAATCATAACTGTATCTTTCACCTTTGCCATCTGTGTAAATATCATAAGCGATTCTTACCGGATTGTTTTGTGAAGTATTTCTGAGAGTTTTGCCTGTTGTAATTTCCTCTCCCATAAGACACGGACTGTATACTATTTTTACCGGACAGTTTTCACAAAAAAATTTCGAAGATTCTATGTCCATTCTTACATTGAATTCCGCCCACGGTTCACCGTCCCTGAAGTCAGCCCCCATTGTTGAGAAGAATTTAACACTGTCTCTTACCAACTCGATGCCGGTTTTATCACTTATTTCATCAGGACCGGATTTCAGGAGTTCAGAAATATTATTAAATGTGCCTATGGTTACAAAAACAACATCCTTATTTTCGGAAAGTGTTTTTCTTAGAAGTTTAACTGCATCATAATACTCAGGTTGGACATTGCTTTTAAGATACATATCCGATATAACCGATGTATATTTCCGTTGAAATTCGCCGTCAAGAAAACTGTCTTTTCTGCATCTGCCCACAGGTATATCCCTGCGATTATAAAATGAATTGATTGCCGAAATGGTATTTGTACCTTCCACGGGTGAAGTGCAGTGTGTAACAGCAAGTATTTCACATTCTCCTTTTCGCTGAAGGTTGTGGGCAAGTGCGGGAGAAGTCGGGTCGTAGCCATGTCGTTCTGTG
>JAZSJF010000303.1:0-5163 GCA_045534195.1 Clostridia bacterium
CAAGTTCGTTTTTTAATTCTTCCAGTCTGTCATATCTTCTGGCTGCAAGAATCAGACCATAGCCCATTCTGTGAAGAACTCTCGCCATATCCCGTCCGATTCCCGATGACGCTCCCGTAATAAGTGCTTTCATATTATGCTCCTTCCGTACAAATACGCTTTATCAGTTTTTCTACGGCAATACCTTCCAGTTTGTCTATTCCCATTTCTGCCGATTCCTTTACGCCGATACATGTAATCTCTGATGCAAATTTCACTGCATCTTCAAAACTCATACCCTTTGTAACAGCACCGGAAAGGAGAGAAGCAAACACATCTCCCGTACCGCAGTATGCACCATAGGATTCCTTTTCGCTTACCGAAAAAAATCTCTTGCTTTCACTTTCATAACAGTAATTTATGATTCTGTCTTTTCGCCTTAATCCGGTTATAACCACATTTTTGCATCCCAAATCCGCGATTTTTAACGCTATCTTCTGTGCCTCATCGTCACTTACTTCTTCCGATATATATTCTGTATCAGAAAGTATGCAGGCTTCTGTTACATTTGGTGTGGCAAAATCCGATACAGAAACCAGTTTTTTCATATCTTCGCACATTTCCTTTGTATAAGTAGGATATTTCTTTCCTTCATCCCCCATTACCGGATCTACCACAACTACGGTATGGTCTTTTTTAAACAATTCCGTAAATTTGAGTACACAATCTATCTGTGAATGAGAACCGAGAAACCCCGTATATATACAGGCAAATTCCAAAGGCGGCTGTGCCTTTTCCCACTGACTGAGATATTCGTCTATTTTTTCTGTATAATCATCAAAAAAGTAATTGTCATAGCCTGTGTGATTTGAAAGAATGGCAGTGGGTACGGGTGCACAGTGAAACCCCATTGCAGTAAGAATGGGTATTGCCACCGTCAGAGAACATCTGGACCATCCGGCAAAGTCATTTATTGCGGCTATTCTTTTTATCATTGAATCTTTCATAGTATTTCCTCATAGATTTTTTCTTAAAGTTTACCACAAATTGCGGTTTTTTTCAAGTATAAAAGCCGGGGATTGGGGCTATAATACTTTTTGAGGACAACCTCACATCAATATTTAAGGAGATTATTTATGTCAGAAAACAATGTAATCACAGGCATCAAATGCGAAGCAAAAAACTGTAAACATCATACTGCAAACGACTACTGTACAGCAGGTCATATTCAGGTAGAATGTAAAGACGCTACCACAAAGAGCGAAACATTCTGCAAAACATTTGAAAAGAATGAGAACTGCTGCAACTAAAAAGATACAGATAGGATAACTTTTGTGCACCGGAAGGGGCAATCCCTTTTGGTGCAATTTCAAAAAATATATGTTCAAAAAAATAATTTATATAATAATATCCATCCTTGTCACATCACTGATACTTACTTTGTTTTTGATTAATTCAGACAAATCCGCATCTCCAAAAAGAGGAACTTTAGTCAGGAGTGAAATACATTGGCATTCAGAATAACAAACAAAGACTACGACGCTATGGTAAAAAAAGCATCCCCCAACTCCAAACTGTTTTTTGATACATTTCTTGCTTTTGTAATCGGCGGTACAATCTGCACAGTCGGTCAACTTTTACTGAATCTGTATCTTAAACTGGATATGGACGCGGAAACCGCCTCAAATCTCACATCGGTGTCAATGATTTTTATCGGTGCTGTTCTTACCGCATTCAATGTATACGGCGACATTGCCCGTTATGGCGGTGCGGGAACACTTGTCCCAATTACCGGATTTGCAAACAGTGTAGTATCTTCGGCAATGGAATTCAAAGCCGAAGGCTTCATTATGGGAATGGGTACAAAAATTTTTGTCATAGCAGGTCCCGTAGTGGTATACGCCGTTATATCGGGAGTTGTGTGCGGAATTATAAAATATATTATGCTTATGTTGGGAGGATAATATGCAAAAAAAACTTGGCAGACAAACAGTCAGATTTGAAAAAGATGTAATTATAACCGGCTCTTTTTCTTCTGTGGGCAAAAAAGAATCAGAAGGGCCTTTGGGCAAATACTTCCACAAAGTATATACAGATGAAAAGATGAATCAGACATCCTTTGAAAAAGCAGAAAGCGAACTTCTCAAATCCACAGTCCTCGGTGCAATGAGTGACTGTGCAGAACAATTCGAAAATATTGACTACATCTTTTCGGGTGATCTTCTTAATCAATGCATAAGCACCACTTTTGCCATCAAGGATTTCGGTATACCTTTTTTTGGTATATTCGGAGCCTGCTCCACCATGTGCGAGGGATTAAGTCTTGGGGCAATGGCTATTGACGGAAACTTTGCAAAAAAAGTTGTGGCAGTCACATCAAGTCATTTCTGCTCGGCAGAAAGACAGTTCCGTTTTCCCCTTGAATACGGAGGAGCAAGGACTCCCACTGCACAATGGACTGTGACGGGAAGCGGTGCGGCAGTTCTGTCAGATGAAGGAGAAGGGCCGGTCATTACTCACATAACTACGGGAAAAATCGTGGATATGGGGATAAAAGATGCCAACAATATGGGTGCGGCTATGGCTCCTGCGGCGGCAGATGTGATAAAGACGCATCTAATGGAAACAAAAAGAGATCCCTCATACTATGACCTTATCGTAACCGGTGATCTTGGCAAAGTTGGAATGGATATAAATGTTGATCTGTTGAAAAAACACTCTTTTGACATACAAAATAATTATCGTGACTGCGGAGATATGATATTTGATGCAAAAAAACAAAATACAAAATCGGGCGGTTCGGGATGCGGATGCTGCGGCTCTGTATTTTGCGGATACTTTATGAAAATGCTCAAAAAAAAGAATATCAACCGTCTTTTGCTTGTGGCAACCGGGGCACTTATGAGTCCTACCAGTGCAGGTCAGGGACTTACAATACCGGGCATTGCCCATGCAGTAGCAATAGAAAACAAGGAGTGATTTTATGACAGACAAACTTCTGTGGGCATTTCTGGTGGGAGGGACACTTTGTGCCGTGGCACAGATACTGATTGACCGTACCGCCATCACCCCCGCAAAGATTATGGTGATATATGTAGTAACCGGTGCGGCACTGACCTTTGCAGGGCTATATGAACCCATAGTAAAATTTGCTGGTGCCGGTGCGACAGTGCCTATCATAGGATTTGGATATTCTGTGGCAAAGGGTACTGTGAAAGCCGTCACGGAAAAAGGCGCAATGGGTATACTTACAGGCGGTCTTACACAGACTTCGGCAGGTATATGCGCGGCACTTCTGTTTGCATATATAGCGGCACTGATTTCCGCTCCCAAAGGAAAGTAGTAATCTCATTTGTTGACAATTTCTCCATAAATGATATAATTTATATAAGAAATTTCTTTCAAAGAGGATGATAAATATGAAAACACTACTTTATGGCGGAAATGTAATAAATGTATTTACCGGAGAAATTGAAAAAACAAATATCCTTATAGAAAATGAAAAAATCATCGGGGTAGGCGACTACACACCCGAAGATGCAGATGTATCCGAAGATATATCGTCAAAAACTGTCTGCCCGGGCTTTATAGACGGGCATATACATATAGAAAGCACAATGCTCACTCCAAGTGAACTTGCAAAGATTTCTCTTCCTCACGGCACTACATCTGTCGTGGCGGACCCTCACGAAATAGCAAATGTATGCGGAACTGAGGGAATTGAATATATGATTGAAGCAAGTGAAAATATCCCTCTCAATGTGTATATCAACATCCCTTCCTGTGTACCTGCAACTCCCTTTGACGAGTCAGGCGCAGTCCTTGAGGCAGATGACATAAAATACCTCTACAAACATCCCAGAGTAGTGGGACTTGCAGAAATGATGAACTATCCCGGAGTTATATTTGAAGACTCTTCCGTTATCAAAAAAATCACAGATGCACATAACGAAGGCAAGATTGTAGACGGTCATGCGCCGTTTCTTACCGGCAGAGATCTGGACAAATACGCCTCATACCTTATAGGAAGCGACCACGAATGCTCTACCGCCCAGGAAGCAGTGGAAAAAATCAAAAAAGGGCAGAGAATAATGATAAGACAGGGCACTGCCGCAAGAAACTTAAAGGACCTTCTTCCGCTCTTTGACTCACGCTACAGTCACAGATGCCTTCTTGTAACTGATGACCGTCATCCTGCAGACCTTATGAATGAAGGTCATATGGATTATATCATACGACTCGCAGGTGAATACGGCGAATCCGTTATAACCGCCATTCAGATGGCTACCATACAGGCGGCAGAGTATTTCGGGATAAAAGGCGTTGGCGCAGTTGCCCCCGGATACAGAGCAGACCTTGTGATACTCAACGACCTTGAAACTGTGGATGTGGCAGATGTGTATTCCCATGGCAAAAAGGTTGTGACAGACAAGGAAACTGCCCCCTTTGATTCTCCGCAGATAAGCAAAAAACTATCTGATATTACCCTCAATTCTTTTCATTTGAAAGAACTTACAAAAGAGGATTTGTATATTGAACCCAAATCCCTGAGATGCAGAGTTATAGAAGTGATTCCGGGACAACTTATCACAAATGAAAAAATATGTGATATAAACTGGGACAAAGATAACGGTGTGGACATCCAAAGAGATATCCTCAAACTTGCAGTGGTAGAAAGACACAAAAATACCGGTCATATCGGACTGGGATACATTATGGGAATCGGACTCAAAAAAGGTGCTATAGCCTCTTCTGTTTCTCACGACTCCCACAACATCATCCTTATCGGTACAAATGACGAAGATATGGTAATTGCCGCAAATCATATAAGAAAATACGGCGGAAATGTGGTAGTTTGCGACGGTAAGATAATATCCGAGATGCGACTTCCCGTTGCAGGACTTATGGGAATATCAGGCGCAAAGGAAATGGCTGAACAAAATGAAAATGTAAGAAAATCCGTATATACATTAGGTGTAAATGACAACATTGAACCTTTTATGAATATGGCATTTGTGAGCCTTTCTGTTATACCGTCTCTCAAAATGACTACTCAGGGGCCGGTTGATGTGAACAATATGAAGCGTGTAAGCCTGTATGCGGAATAAAAATAGCATACGACTATGCTGTGAAGAAGAAGAAATTATAAATTGAAGTCGGATCGTAGCCATGTCGTTCTGTGGG
>JAZSJF010000441.1:0-11956 GCA_045534195.1 Clostridia bacterium
TTCCTCTTTTTTTGTGCCTTTTTGCTACGAATAAACTTCGCCTCTCGACGTACACACGTACGCCTTCGGGTAACCCGAAACCAAAGGTTTCGGCTCAGTTTCTTCGTTCTGAAGTCTTTTTCCTATTCCCTTAATCATAAACAGGGACTGTAAAATAGATTTTTACAGTCCCATATATTTTTAGTCAAGTACTATTTCAAGGGTATTGTTGTGTCCTTTATGGAATGCCGCCATAGCGGTCTTTGTCACACCATTTGCTGTAACGGTAACATCATAATCACCATAGAAACCTCTTATGGTAGCCTTTCCGTTTGCATCGGTATTTGCCTTTGCATCTCTTGTCCACCATTTATTGTAGATAAGGTCCTCCCACTGGTCTATACAAGGCTTTCTGTTGCCAAGTTCATCATAAAAAAGAGAATGTGTGGCATAAGTATCGCCATCTTTGAATCCCCAGAGATAAAAACCTTCCATACCTTCGTGACTGAATGCGTGAATCATAAAATCTCTCATATAAGACGCTCTCAAAAGTTCATCCTGAATGTTTCCGCAGGAAAACTCTGTTACCTTAAGAGAAAATCCTTTTGAATAAAGGTAATCATACAAATCCTGGAGTTCTGCAATGTCGCATTAAAGAGTTTTGTAAAATCGGGATGATTTCTGTATATACATCCCCACTCGAACTGATGGTCAAACATATCAAGTTCTACATTAGCATCAGGGATTACATTACCCTCTTTGTCTTTTACAATTATATTGAAGTCGCCTTTTCTTATCTTTTCGATATTGTCATAAGCATCTTTTCTCCATGATGCTTCAGGCACAAGATCGGGATTTGCATTATGTGACTGTATAGGTGCCATAGGAAGTTTAACTCCCTGACCGAAATTCTTTATAGAAAAGTCACCTATCTCCACAATCTGCGGACCATAACCAAATCTGATGGCTACATTTTCACAATCCTGTTTGCCGTAGAATACCATATATATTTTAGTCCAGTTTATATCATCTGTATCAAATGCAGTAAAGAGTGCTTTTTCAAATGTTTCGGGATGCTCTACCTGAACCTTTACCATAGCCTTGCCTGTTTCTTCAACGGGCTTTACACATCTCATACGGAATGTAACGAGACAGGCATCCTGAGCCTTCATCCCTGATATTTTTCTGTTGAATCTCAAAATTACATTTGTATCCTTTTCGGGTTTCTGATTAACTTCAACTCTCAAAGCCTTTACAAAGTCTGCGCCGTCTACACCTACTACGGATGTCTTTGCATCAAGTCCTTCCACCTGAATTTCCATCTGACTTGGATCAAGAAGGTCATCAGGAGAAATTATCTCCTCGTATTTATCTGGGATTTCTGCTTCAAATTCTTCCTGGGTGACAGCCTCATAATAGATAAGATCATCCAATGCAGAGGATTTTGTAAACTCTGTAGGCACAGGACGATGAACTGTATTTTTCAGTTCTGCCATATGAAGTTTGCCTTTGCCCACAGATACTGTACGACTGGTTGCATCCCATTTTACTTCTTCGCCAAGGGATTCCGATACAAAACGGACAGGTACCATTGTTCTGCCGTTTATAATCTCGGGTGCTACATCGAGAGCCTTGAATTCTCCGTCTACAACCGCACTTTTTTCTCCTATTGTAAGGGCGATTGTCTTGCCGGACTTCTTTGCTACTACTGATTTGGTAGCATCGTCCCAGTAAATTGCCGCACCGAGAGCCTCAAATATCCCCCTCATCGGCACAAGGGTTCTTCCGTCCTTTATCAACGGCATCTGATCAAATACCTTTTGTTCATCCTTAACAATTACTTTTATTTCATCTTCCGCCATTACATTAAATGCCAAAAAAGATGATAATATAATGCACAATATAAGAATAACTAACAATACTTTTTCATATTTATTTCTCCTATAATATTTTTCTGCAGCCGTCTATCACGATATTTTCTCCTGATATATATGCCGCCTCATCTCCTGCAAGATAGCATATAAGATTTGCATTTTCCATATCGGTGCCTGTTCTTCCCAGATATGAAGCATTGTTCGGTATATGAGAATTCATATCAGGATCTTGTGACGGGCTTACAGTTCCGGGAGATATACTGTTGACAGTAATACCCTTATCTGCCACTTCCTTTGCAAGACCTTTTGTCATTGATATGACCGCACCCTTTGTAGCGGAATAATGAACCATTCTCTTGTTTCCATAAACTCCTGCCACAGATGCTACATTTATGATTCTTCCGTAATTCTTGTCAAGCATACCGGGAAGAACTGATCTTGTAAGATATACCACACCCATAACATTGATATCTATGTATTTCTTCCATTCATCGGTGGTTACATCCATAAAATCATTAAAATCTCTCCACAGTGCCGCATTGTTTACAAGAATATCAACTGTACCGAATTTATCTGTTGCATCCTTTACAGTTTCATTTACACTTATCTCATCGCTTACATCACACTGATAGATAAGAACATTCTCCGCATACTCTTTGAGTTCTTCCTTTACAGAGTTCAACTTATCCATATTTATGTCAAGAAGTATAACCTTTGCACCGTTGTGTGCCATAAGATGTGCCACGGCTCTGCCGATACCTACCGACGCACCTGTGATAAGTGCAGTTTTTCCGTTGAAATTCATAAATTTTAACCCCTTTTATTATATATGATTTCTATCTGTGCATAGCATTTCTGCCGCCGTCAATCATTATAGTTTCTCCATTGATAAACTGTCCCTTGTCAGATGCGATAAAAAGACACAAGTCAATGATTTCCTGCGGTTCTGCCGCTCTTCCAAGAAGTGTTTTCATATTTGACATAGATGCTCTTGTAAGAACCGGTCCCGGTGCTACACATACACATCTTATGTTGTATGGTGCCCCAAATTGAGCAACAGATTTGGTCAGTCCGTACATAAGTCCTGCCTTTGAAGTAGAATAATCCATACCGTCCGCTGTACCTTCTGCACCTGTTATAGAACCGATATTTATGATAAGACCGCTTTTCTGTTCTCTCATAGTCTTTGCTACTGCGTGATTAAAATAAAAAGCACCTTTTAAGTTTACATCTATTCCCCAGTCGTACACATCAATAGGTATATCAGGAAATTCAGGATACTTACTTCTGTCTACATTTCTCATTCTTACGGCTGTACCACCTGCAAAGTTTGCCATTATATCTATTCTGCCGAAGGTTTCAACTGCCTTGTCCCTTACTGCCGCCACCTGGTTGTAATCACGCACATCACAAATAACGCCTATTGCACTGCCGGGCCTTTTTTCGTTGAGTTTTTTCACCTCATTCATAAGGACTTCTTCATTTACGTCACAAAGAACCGCATTACCGCCAAGTTCTACGATATTTTGTGCAAACAAAAGCCCCATTCCCGATGCCGCTCCTGTAGATATTACTGTTTTTCCGCTAAAATCCATATCATCCATCTCCTTGTCTGTTATAAATTTACATATTATCTCTTATTGCCAGAAGGCTCTTGATAAGCGGTTGATCCGGAGTGGAAAATTTGTCATGTTCCGCCACACCAAGATACATACAACAACCAAGATTACATCCGATTCTTCTCAAAATACTGCACTTTCCTCCCGAAAGATACAAAAATGGTATTTCAAGATTTTCTTTGAGAAGATTTACTATTCTCAAATTCTCTATCTGTTCTTCCATACTTTCTGCACCTGTTACAATCTTACATATATCCGCACCGCGTTTCTGATGTTCAAGTGCAATTTTTAATACTTCTTCTGCACTGATAAACTTTCTTACATGGGATGACATAAGCACTTCCGCACCGTTTTGGTGAAGTGTATCTATCAGTTCCATCTGTTTTTTCACCGCGGCTTTATCCATTGTGAGTTCTTCGGGTTGTTTGTCAAAACAATCCCCCATCACATCGCACAATGTAGCACCGCTCTCTGACAATTCTATAAGTCCTTTTGCCAGTTCTTCATCACTTGTTTCTGTGTTTAATCCTGTTCTGTAGTTGGTCACATATACAGGCTTATCTGTATATGAAAACAGTTCTCTGTATATATCCTTGTTTCTGTACTCGTGAAGCAGTTTCTCAAACTGCATTCCGAAGGCTTCTGCTCCCATAGGAATGGACTTGTCTATAAGTTCCTTTATTCTTTCGGGGGTTTCTGCCTGAACCATTGATGTGATTATAGGTTTGTCATACTCCAGAAATGTCTTTTTCATTTTGTATTTCTCCTTTATATTATTTCGCATTTTATTACAAAAAGTTTTATCTATAATCTATGTATACCACACCGATTCATTTCTTCCAATGTTGAAATTGGTATTCATTTGACCTTTTTGGTATAAATTTATATTGTTTTGTTGCAATATATTGTATTTTATGGTACGATTGTTTTGTTATCAAGAAATTTCGGAGGTTAATATGAAACTTACATTAACTGAATTTAATCAAATCACAACAGGTGCAGTAAGGATAGAAGAAGAAAAGGGAGTATTTTCTTTCAGACGATTTACAAAGGAGCAGGAAGAACTGTACCGCACCACTAAAGATGATTTTTACAACAAAACATTCTCCACATCGGGAATAAAATTCCGTTTCAGAACCGACAGCAAAAATCTTTATCTGAAAATCAACACAACCTTTGCATCTTCGAGAAAATATTTCTCTGTAGATGTTCTGGTAAATAATTCTCCCATAGGATATATTGATAACTTCTCCAATGTGAAATTGGAAAAAGATTATACCACACAGAATTTCCCTGGCGGCGAATATGAAAAAGCCTTTGACCTGGGATATGGAACAAAGGAAGTGTATATCCATCTCCCCTGGTCTGTAGATACAAAAATAACAGAAATGTCTCTTGATGACGGTGCATTTATTGAAGGTGTCAAACCGAACAAAAAACTACTGTGCTTCGGCGACTCCATAACACATGGCTATGATGCCCTTCGCCCATCCAACCGTTATGCATCAAAACTTGCAGAGAAACTTAATGCAGAGGAGTTTAACAAAGGTATCGGCGGAGAAAGATTCTTCCCGCCCCTTTCAGAACTTAAAGAACCATTTGTCCCCGATTATATAACTGTAGCCTACGGCTCAAATGACTGGAGGGGATCCGACGAAGAAACATTCAGAATAAAATGCAGAGAATTTTATAAAAACATTTCCAATAATTATCCCAATTCCATAATCTTTGCCATATCTCCTATCTGGCGAAAAGATAATACTGACAAAAGTTTATTCGGTCCATTTAAAAATGTGGAAAAATATATAAAAGAAATCGTTTCAGAATACAAAAATATTGTCTTTGTACCGGGATTTGATTTTGTACCAAAGGATATAACATATTTTGCAGACTTAAGACTTCATCCAAATGACGAAGGTTTCGTCTATTATACAGAAAGTCTGTACAACGGTATAAAGGCATATATTTAAACATTTAATCACGGAGATGAGTATATGGATCTTAATAATATGATAGTTACAAAAATAAACAGTGTCCTTACTATCCACCATACCAAAGGAAAACAACACCAGATGTACAACAGACAATGGTATGGCATATCATTTGCCTTAAGCGGACAGATAACATACGAGCATAAAGGGATAAAATATGTATCTGATACAAATACTGCTCTGATACTCCCCAAAGGTCAATCATATACCCTGCACAGAGATAAGGAGGGTTTTTTTCCTCTTATAAACTTTGAATGTACAAACTTTAACCCCGATACATTTATTCTCATTCCGCTGGAAAACACCAATTATATCAAAAGATGTTTTGACGAAATGCAGAAACTCTTTTTGTCAGGGCGAAGCAGCCCCCGTCTTATGAGTAAATTTTATGACATTATAGACCATCTCATAAATGCTACAAACCCGGAGCAGATATCCCTCTTAAATGCCATAAAATATATAGAAAACAACTTCCAGTCAAACATCACCAATCTTGATCTGGCGAAGGAATGTATGATAAGTGAAGAATATTTCCGAAAACTTTTTAAAAAGAAATACGGAATTTCTCCAAAACAATACATCGTGGATATAAGAATAAACAAAGCCAAGCAGATGCTAACCGAAGGCGTATTTAAAATAAATGCCATATCCGAAAAATGCGGTTTTTCAAACCCCTATCATTTTTGCCGTTTCTTCAAAAAGAAAGTGGGAATGACACCAACAGAATATATGAATAAGACCGGAAACTTCAAAATATAAAAAACCCATACCCCTATATCCTTCGACCTATCAGTCGGATTACCACAGGGTATGGGTTTTATTTTATTCAATTGTTATATAAAGAGTATTATCATACCCCTTATGGAAGGATACAGTTTCTTTTATTGTTTTTCCGTTTGCGGTTACTGTCACATCATAATCGCCGTAATATCCTCTTACAGTGGATTTGCCCGTTGCATCAGTGGTGGCTTTTGCATCTTTTGTCCACCATTTGTTATACACAAGGTCCTGATATACCTTGCCGGCGGGCTTCAATGTGTAATCTGAATACATATAGTTTGAATAATTCTGGAATGACATTCCATCCACGAAATTCCAACTTATAAAGGATTTGTTCATTTCTTCACTGAATGCAAGAAGCATAAAGTCACGGGTATAATTCGCCTGGAGAATTTCGTCCTCCACAGAGCAGGAATATTCCGTTACTCTCAGTTGTTTGCCGTACTCTTTTATCCTGCTGAAGGCATCCATAATCACATCCAGAGTATAATCTGCCTTATCCATATGGCACTGAATACCAAGTCCGTCATATTCAATCTTTGCTTCCTTCATCTTATCAAGTACATCAAAGTAGTTTTGCCATACTTTGTCTTTGTTTCCGATTCCGCCTGCAAAGATATCCTCATTATAGTATAGCGGTATTCCGGGCTCGGTCTTTCTTGCAGTATCCCACCAGAGTTTCTGAAGTTCATAACCACCGCAGGCAGTCTGCATTTCATTGTCTCTTGTGGCAGTTTCATTCACTGCATCCCAGTCGGTAAGTTCACCCACAAAATCATTCATTATACGCTGTATATATTCTGTACTTCTCTTTTGTACATACTCTCTGTTTCCTTCTCTTGTGGCGTCTCCCACATCCTGAGGTACCATTCTGTTGCCTGATGGAGTAATCTCTATATCCCACATAAGAGAATGACCTCTGTAGTATCTGATACCCAGTTCTTTTGCCTTCTTTACCATATTCTGAGAAAGCGCTCTGTATTCGTGGCCGTTTGTCCCGTCTGAACCGTTTTCATACCACTGCCACTTCATATATCCTTCATCCACACCTGCATTAAACATTGATGCGGCGGCTTTCTGATATTTTTCATCAGTTGCGAGAGTGCCTTTGAATGCAACACCGAATTCAAATTCGTGTTCAAACATATCAAGTTCCACTTCCGCATCCTTTACGGGATTGCCGTTTTTGTCAAGAACTACCACATTGAAATCGCCCTTACGGATTTTCTCTATTCTGTCGATAGCATCCTTTCTCCACTTCTGTCCCGGAAGATAAGGAGTATCGTCAAAACCGCCCACTGTGGAAGGAAGATCCTTAGCCTTTATTTCATCCTTGAAATCAAGTATTCTGAAATCCTTTATTTCCACAACCTGATTATAGAATGCAGGTCTTATTCCTAAATGGAATCTTTTTTTGGAAGATGTTGCGAAATAAGGGAAATACACTGTAGTCCATTCTTTGTCTGCATATACCTCAAGCCAGATATCCTTCTGATAATTTTCTTTGTTTTCCAGTTGCACCTGAATCTTACCTATGCCCCTTTCGTCACCGCCCGAAACAGTGCGGAGAGTTACTGCGAAAAGGCAGTTGCTTGACGGTGATACAAGACCTTCAAGAGTCTTGTCTGCAAGATAGATACAGTTACCGCTTTTTTCGGCAACCTTGTCTATTTCAAACTTAAATACTTCCTCACCTGAGTCCGACTTTGCAAAATATGCCCTGCCGTATGATTCATCACTCATTTTACCTTTAAGGTCTTTTAATGAAAATATTTCCGTATAAGCCTTTGTCACTGCATCTTTATAAAGGATATCGTTGTCCTTTGCTTTGTGTTCAAAATACAGAAGGTTTTCTTCTGTAAAATCATTTGTTTTTTCAAATTCCGAAGGAACTTCTCTGTGAATATCGGATATGAGTTTCTTAAGTCCCGAGTTTTTGTTTCTTGTGATAATGACGGTCTTTGTGCTGTCATCCCATTCCACATCTTCTCCCATTGCTTCTGATACAAAGCGTACGGGAACCATGGTTCTTCCCTCAATTATTGCAGGTGCTACATCCATCTTCACACCTATGCCGTCAATTCTTGCATTGGGAGAATCAATGGTAACCACCACATTTTTTCCGCCTTTTGCGGCATAGACAGTCTTAAGGTCATCTCTCCACTCAACCTCTGCACCGAGTGCCTCAAATATACCACGCATAGGCACAAGAACTCTTCCTGAAATGTTTACGGGCATCACATCATAATTCTGCCCTGCTCCGTCTATTGTGACATTTATCTGATTGTCGGCATATGAAGGTACTGTCATAACACTTACAATCATCACCAAAGCCAACAAATAAGAAACTATCCTTTTCATTTTTATCCTCCTGACCTTTATTAACATTGACAAAATTCCATCTTCATAGTATATTCAAAGTGTACCATTTACGCTAAAAAACTTCAATTATCCAAAAGAACAAAGCAAATCCAAAATGTCTGTATAGGAAATGTATTTTATGAATAATCAAATGAACAATCAGTTAACCATTCGAATAGGAAACAATGACATCCCCGCATTTTTATGCGACGGGTTTTATTCTACAGAGGACATTGTTTCCAGATTGCACAGTCACTATCACGATGAAATCCACATACTTGGAGACGGATGCGGCAGTATTGCACTTTCTTCAAAGACAGTTACAATAAAGGGAAGTTGTGTGGTTATTATTCCAAAAAACACCCCACACTGTTTTACAGAAACCAATGATATCAATTTTCACGCTGCTTTTCAGATAAACACTAACTGTGACAAATTCAGGTACTTACCCCTGAATAGTGAAATAAGCAAACTGTTTTTTGAAGAAAGAAACAAAGTGTGTGTATCCAATGACCACACACTTCTCGCCCATTATCTGTCACTTATCTGTCAACCCTTGTTTGACAAATCAAACATAAAGATATCTCCCATATCCGACTATGAGTTTATCATAAATGAATTCTTTTCACTTAAGTATTCCCGTAATGTGACCATATCCGACCTGGCAGAAGAACTTCATCTGTCCGAAAAGCAAACAGAAAGACTTGTCATCAAATATACGGGTATGACATTCAAAAAAATGCTTATCCATACAAGAATGGCCACTGCCCGTCATATGGAAAACACCACTGACCTTCCGTTATCAAAGATAGCCGAATATGTGGGATATTCTTCATACAGCGGATTCTGGAAAGCATATAAGGATTTCAGTTAGTCCCTTTTATGTATTCTGTAGGTGATTTGCCCGTATGTGATTTAAAAAAACGGGAAAAAGTCAATACATCAGAAAAACCAACTGATACAGCCACTTCTGTAACAGTTGCTTTTTTTTGCTTAAGAAGAGATTTCGCCTTCCGTATACGAATGGAATTGAGGTATTTTTTGGGGGATGTTTTTTCGTGAAGGACAAAAAGATTGTACAGGTATCTGTCGCTTATAAAGAGTTTATCGGCAACCTCCTTTACAGACAACTTCCTGTAAAGATTTTCTTCCATATACTTCTCTGCTTCCGATACATATCTGTTGGGACTTATCTTCTCCCTCTTCTCGTGATAAGACATAAGAAGATAAAAAATCCCCATAGCCCTTATGTGAGAAATCTTTTCCTGAGATACAAAGAATGTTTTTGAAAAGTTTATAAGTTCATCCTTAAAATCATACAAAAAAATTCCTCTTTCATCCGGTTGCACAATGCTTTTTACAAAACTTTCACTTTCTTCGCCGTTTAATATTACCCAGAAATACTGCCAGGGATTTTGTTTTGATGAATAGTATTCGTGCATAAGATTGCGGGGAATAACAAATCCTTCCCCTTCTTTCACTTTTTGTCCGTTGAAATACCCCTCGCCCTTAAGAACATAATGAATAATCACAGAATTTCTCTGTCCTCTTCCCCATCTTGCTTTTGCAGAATCGGCTTCTGTACCGAAGGATATTACATATATTTTTTCTTTTTCGTTATACTCTGCATATACATTTTTCATAATACCACCACCTATGATTTTACTATATAATAGTATATTTTGTCAATTTGATATTTCTCTGTAATATGGGATAATCAAAGAAAAACCACAAGGAGGCTTATATGCATTATACAGAAATTGCTATATCCAAACCCTTTGAAGGAGAGCCGAAAATCAATATGGCGGACCTTTTCGGTGCATCGGCAAACAAACCGATAATACTAAGACTTCCCGTAACAGGAGAAAGGCCAATAACATATTCTGCAAAGAATCTCCCCGAAGGACTTACTCTTAATGAGAATATCATTACGGGAAAAGTACCCGGAGAAGGCGAATACAAAGTAACCTTCATTGCAGAAAACCGACTCGGCAGATGCGAAAAAGATGTTGTATTTGAAATAAAAGAAAACAACATCCTTCTTACACCTCTTATGGGATTCACCAGTTGGAATGCATTCGGCCCCGATGTAACCCAGGAAAAATTAGAAAAAATTGCGCAGAAATTAGTTGATACCGGTATCGCAGAATACGGATACAGTTATGTAAATATGGACTCGGGATGGCAGAAGGAATACGGTGGCGAATATGATGCGATAATGCCCTCGGAGAAATTCCCCGATATGAAAAAAATGACCGACACAATCCACGCTCTTGGTCTTAAGTGCGGTATATATTCCACACCTATGCTTACCGCCTGGGGATGCCCCAAAGAACTTAAATCCATCCCCGGATGCACTCAGGGCGAAAGAGATATTATGTTTGCCGATATAAATACCGGTATCGGCAAAATAAGAAAAGAAAAAAACAATGTGAAACAATGGACCGAGTGGGGATTTGATTATCTTAAATATGACTGGAAGCCATGCGATCCGTACAATGCAAAACTTATGAAAGAAGAACTTCTCAAATCCGAGAGAGATTTCGGTCTTTGTCTTTCAACAATTGCCCGTCCCGAATATGTAGACTATTGGAATACTGTGGCAAACAGTTACCGCCACAACTGGGATTCAATGGGCTATTGGGAAAACTTTATGCTTATATACAACACATACAGAGATTTCATAAACACTATGAAAAAAGGTCACTTCTTTGACCTTGATATGCTTGATATAGGCACTTGTGAACTGGAGGATGTAAGACACAGTTTCACAGAGGATGAACAGATTATAGTATATTCTCTCCGTGCATTTATGGGTTCTCCCATACAGATAAGTTCCACATTGGAAAAACTTGACGATTTTGAACTTTCTGTATATTGCAATGAAGAAATCATCGCTATCAATCAGGATACACTGTTTTCTTCTGCAAGGCCCTATTATATATGCAAGGAAGGTAAAAAGAACACACAGATTTTTACAAGAAAACTTTCTGACGGAAATGATGCCTATGTTGTGTTTAATCTTGGTGAAGAAAGCGACCTTACAAAAATTTATCTGGACAAAAAATGTAAGATAAGAGATGTGTGGGCAAAGAAAGATATTGGCGAAACGGATATAATCAGCCAAAGACTCAAACCTCATACTGTGAGAATATTTAAAGTGTATCACACCTCCACTATGTAGGATGTGTTATCGCTTCCGTATTTTTCGCATCCTTCAGGTTGCATCCACTCGGATACTGTCACATATGCTTTTTTGTCACTTTCGCATATCACACCAAAATTGCCCAGTCTTGCACCTCTCTCGGGAACAAGGATAGTTTCTGTTCCTTTTTTGATACATACATCATCT
>JAZSJF010000417.1:0-3390 GCA_045534195.1 Clostridia bacterium
CAACACCTAAATTATCATCCGTTATTCTGAAATTGTGCTTTTCACTATCTTGAATAGTAGGATGAAGTGTTGTTACCTTCTCTTTCTTTTCTTCCCAAGTGGGAGGAGTAAGAGTAGGTTCTTCCGTCTTAATTGTTTCCACAACAATATCATAAGGAAGACCGTTTTCTACTGCGGGATATTCTGCAACTTTTTCAGTTGTATATTCCTGCTTTTCAGGTGCCAAATGCTCACGAACAAAACCGATTTTTTCAACTCTGTTTATAGGGTAAATTGATGTTGTATCTCTCATTGATACATCACCAAATACAGGGTCAATCTTTTCAATGATATATTTATCACCGTCAATTATGACCTCTTTACCGATAAGCTCTGAATCAGGTATGAATGAGTTTTTCTCTCGCTCCTGTTTCAGTTCTTCAATTAAATTAAGAGCTGTTTGTTTATCTTCGGGTTCTGTTTCTTCGGCTGAAGCAATGCTTTCCAATTCTGCAATAGCTGAATCTAACGATTGAGGATTTTGCAAATCAAATGAAAGTTTATCTGCTGCATCTTCTTTTGTTTCACCGATTTCAAGAATATCCCTGAAGTCATAAAAATCATAGTTTTCAAAAAAGTCAACAAGTCTTTCTGAAAGAGTTTTTTCAAGATACGGACTTGGAATTCTCTTGAATCCTTGCGGAGATGGATCTAAATCTTCAACAAATTTAGTTGAGATTGTATTACCGTCCTTGTCCTGATACAGAACAACTTCCATAGGTGTGCCGTAATAGTTTTCTTCTTTAATATCCTTTACAAACTTATATTCGCTTGTGTATTCGATACTTTCACGAACCTTACCGTCCGTATGAAGATAATCAATTCTGCCTACGGGTTTACTTTCTACGGGGTCTTCCTTGTTTTGAGAAACGAGAGTATAGGTTTTTCTCTCATTATTTTCAAGAGAGCAAACAGAAACATCAAAACCTCTGTCTGTAAGCATATTAAGATAAGTTTCAAGTGCGTGTTTAGGAACACCAAACATTGGAACTCTCTCGTTTTTACTGACGGGTCTTGAAGTGACAAAAAGGTCTAATATGTCTGCTGTTTTTTTTGCATCTTCGTTATAACATTCAAAGAAATCTCCAACTTGATAAAAAACTATATTGTCGGGATTTTCATTCTTAACCTCAAGATAGCCTCTGTATAAAGGGTTATACCTGTTATCTGCAAATTCAACATTGTTTGCTTTACAAAGTTCTTTAAACTCATCAAGAAGGCTATCATCAATACCGAGTACAGAACCATTATCTTCAAACACAAAAGCTTCATCCACAAGGAATTTGTATATCTCGTTGCCACTCCACACATTATCGTTATCTCTTGCAACAAGAATACCGCCCTCATAGGTCAGGTCAATATCATCAATCTTTAATGCTGAAAGAACATCGTATAGCACTTCTGCTTCTTTGCTTTCCGGCTGAACAAAAGTTAATATGGGCTGTTCCATACTCTTTGCTTCTTCAACAAGAGCTTGCATAGTTTCCTTTGTGCAATCGGTCAAATCAACAGCAGAGTGGAAATACTCATAATCTTCATTATATTCTTTTGTTCCGTAATCTGAAAGTGTTTGTTTAGCAACTGTGCCGAGATAATCAAAGAACTCTTTTTCATCCGTATGAAGCTCTGCTGCCTTTAATATATCCTCATAAGTGATAAGGTTATTAACAAACTGTCCTTTACCGTCATTACCATCAGGATTGAAATATACCCACTCAACATTATTGCTTCCGTCATTTACAAAGAAAGCATCCGTATATTCAGCATCCAAAGTTTCAGTTATTTCAACTGAAGGTGTCGGGAATCTGTCAACAACGCCCTTATCTATTTCCATAAAAACAATATTAATATTATTGTTTGCATAAAGTTCTTTCTGACAATAACTGAGATTGAAGTCAAGAACTTCACAACAAGGAGTGAAGACATTCCCATAAAAGTTTTTTCTCGGTGCAGGATTATGAGTATGCTTTGCGACTGTTTCAGCATCTTCACCGAAAGCCACATAAAAACCTCCCGTGTGCATAAAAAGAACACCATCAGGATTTTCTTTTTTTATCTGCTCATACTGAACCAAGAAGTCAGGCTTATTACTTTCATCAACCTCTGTTTCGGGTGTTCTTTCAACCACTACTTCTACTCTCAAATGATTGTTCACAGGGTTTTCCTTAACCTTTTTTTCAAAGTCTGCCTTTGAAAACTCTTTATTGAATAACGGATATTGGCTGTCATTAAGAATTACAGGGTCTTCAAGTGAAAGAATAGTGTATTCATCTGCACCGATATATACAGTATCTCCGAGATTGAATTCATATCTATATTCTTTAGGAGCTTGTTCCTCTTCGGGTGCTTCACGGATAATTTGGCGAATTTCACTTGTCTTTTTCCATTGAGCTTCTTCAATCAACTTATTTTCAAGCCACTGAGGATACGTTTCCTTTTCTTTAGGACTTAAATATCTGTCAAACTTTATAAGTTCTGCAACACGCTTTTCAACATAAGTCCATTTCAATAAGGTTCTTCTTTCAGGCACACTATAATGGTCAGATATTTCAATACCTTTTGAATCGTGGTTTTCCCAATATCCCGTACCGGGAATTGCATCTGAACTACCACCTGTACCATATTCATTTTTCAAAAACTTGATATTATCTTCTTTTGAAAGGCTTTCAGTAAATTGCCGATATATTCGCATTTTACTTTCTCTGAAATGACTTCCTGCTCCAAGAACATAATCAATAGCACCTTGTGGCAAAGGAAGAATAGCATCTTTTACTTTTGTACCTATAAACTCAAGCTGCATATCTTCACTCGGAAGCAAGAGTGCTTGTGGCTCTGTCCATTCTTCAATCAGTATCAGACCGAAAACAGAATGCTCAACCTGAAACCATTTTTCCCAAGCTTCACGAAGTTCAGTTCCGTCATCACGCCATAATCTGATAGCATCAGAATAGGCTTCAAAGCCTGCTCTCACACCATTGGAAAGAGTTGTTTCATAAGGTTCTGAAGTAAAGAAAGACTTAACAAAATCGCTACGTTCTTTTTTGTCTTGGTGACTTTCATAGAACATAGCGATTTCTTCTCTGTGTGAAGTTAAGAAAGATTTAATTAACTCACTTTTTTGTTTTTCTAAATGGAAATACTCAACACCATTCCAACGGGCATCGAAGTCGTGTCCGCTTAACTGTAAATCAGTTCCTTCAGAACTGTTTCCTCGGCCGTGTGCCTTATGTTGTTCATCATCTGAACCCACTTCATCTGATTCTGCTCTTTCAATTCCTCCGTCACTCCCTGTGACTTCATCAACTGTTCTGTGAGCTGAGTCATCATCTGTTCCGCTTCGGTTTCCGTCTG
>JAZSJF010000337.1:0-4786 GCA_045534195.1 Clostridia bacterium
TCTTATGTTGGAAACCGAATTTTCAGATTCGGTTTCCTTTTATTTTATGCACCTTTGCTTTGAACAAACTTTCACTCTCGGCGTATCACCCAATACAAACCATTTTTCCTTCCTCATCCGGTTTTTCTGTTTTTTTTGCAAAATCAATCGATTTTGTTGCAAAAAAATTTTTATTTCAAGGAGTAAAAATGCTCTGTACCGCAATGTACAGGTAATTTAATTGTTTATTTTTCTTATGTTGATTTCAAGGAGTAAAAATGCTCTGTAGCGCAAATGTGCAGGTAATTTAGTTACTTATTTTTCTTATGTTGGAAACCGAATTTTCAGATTCGGTTTCCTTTTATTTTATGCACCTTTGCTTTGAACAAACTTTCACTAACTCACCACACTGATAAAATACTCATTTATTTCTTCAGGCGATTGTGTCATATTATTTTTTACCCACCAGTCAACTGTCTGTACAAATGTGGAAGCAATATGGTTTATAAGAAAATCTCTTGGCACATCTCCCACTTTTGCGTTTATGGTGGTTTCTACCTGACTTTCTGCCAATTTCAAAAGCCCTTCCTTGAAATAGTTCAAAAACAACTGGTTATTCTCACAGGATAAAAGTTCCAGTATGTGATTATCATTCTTTTTGATATGCATAAACAAATGCAAAAATACCGAATCTGGTGCATCACACTGAAATATGTGATGATGATTTTGCTCTTCATCTCTCATAGAATCAAAAATGTGGCAGAACAGTTCATTGCAAAACTCCCTCACCAGATAATCTTTTGTTTCAAAATGAGAATAAAATGTTGCCCGTCCCACATCTGCCTCACGGATGATTTCTTCAACCGTGATTTTTGATATATTCTTCTCAGATAATAATGAAGAAAATGCACGGAATATACTTTCTCTTGTTTTCCTTTGTCTTCTGTCCATATAAACCTCCATACAAATTTTTAAATTTGTTCATTAACGAACAAGTGATAAAAAACATATATTGTAATTGTAACCATATGCTGATATTATATAACTGAACAAAGTGTTCGGTAATGAATATATTGTATATAAATTATTTTGTTAAGTCAAGGTGATATTATGAAAACAGAAAGAAACATCCTTATAGCATTTATACTCAATCTGTGCTTTTCTGTATTTGAGTTTGTAGGCGGGTTAATTACAGGCAGTGTGGCAATAACCGCAGATGCCGTTCACGACATAGGTGATGCCATAAGCATAGGAACATCCCTTATCCTGGAGAAAAAGAGCAAAAAGCAACCTGATGAAACATACACCTACGGATACTCCAGACTATCTGTTCTCGGCGGTTTCATTACTGTATGTGTACTTCTCGCAGGTTCAGTGGGTGTAATATACGGCTCAATTCAGAAACTTATCACCCCACACCCTATCAACTATGAAGGAATGATACTCTTTTCCATAGTGGGAATAGTTGTCAATTTCCTTGCGGCATACTTTACTCACGGGGGACACTCTTTCAATCAAAAAGCGGTTAATCTCCATATGCTTGAAGATGTACTGGGCTGGTGTGTGGTTCTTGTGGGTGCTGTAGTAATGAAATTTACCGACCTTTATATCATAGATCCCATTATGTCAATTGGTGTAGCGGTATTCATTCTTATAAATGCATTTAAATCGCTTAAAGACATATATGATCTGTTTATGGAAAAAATCCCACAGGGAATAAACATAAAAGAAATAAAATCTCACATAATGGAAATTGACGGAATAACTGATGTGCACCATATCCACATCCGCACAATTGACGGGGATAAAATATATGCTACATTGCATATTGTATCAGACGAAGAAGGAGCAACAATCAAAGAAAAGGCAAGAAAAAAACTTCTTCACTTTGGTATAACTCACACAACCTTAGAAACAGAAAAATCAGATGAAATATGCAACAGTAAAGATTGTCATATACAAAATAATGACACACATCATCACTGTTGCCATCACCACCATCACTAAAAACGAGGATGCAAAAAATGTTGGCTCTATAATAAATGTTGGGGTGTCCAACAAATAGAGCTCAAAAAAATAATAAAAAAGAGAGCATATTTGTTCAAAATCCGTTATAATGGGATTGTCAAGAAACCATGAACGGAGGAAAGAAATATGCTCTCTTGTCATTATACTAAAGTTTTATTAAATTTGCAAGATGTAAATATCATTAATGTTGAACAATTTGAATCGCACACATTGATACATACTCAATTACCCGCAAAACCGCACCTTTGTCCTTGTTGCAACCAAGAAACCTCATATATTCACGATTATCGAAAAAGAAAAATTAAGGATATTTCTGCTTTTGGAAAACATGTTACTCTCATTCACAACCACAGGAGATATGTTTGTAAAAATTGTGGCAAAAGATTTGCCGAGGATAATTCTTTTGCACCTAAATATTATCGGGTAACTTTACGGCTAATCAACGAAATATTCAAGAAAACCGAATCAGAAAGGTCTTTTACAAGTATTGCAAAAGAGGTTAATTTATCTGTATCAACAGTTATTCGTTTCTTTGATATGTTGTCATATGATGCTCCAAAGCAGTTGCCTCAAGTACTTTCTATTGACGAATTTAAAGGGAATACAGACAAAGAAAAATATCAGGTAATTATCACTAATCCTGATGATGGAACAGTATTGGATATATTACCAGACAGAAAACAAAGCCATCTCGTTTCGTACTTTAAAAAGTGGAATCGTGATGAAAGAAGTGCAGTTAAATTCTTTATTAGTGATATGTGGAAACCTTATGCAGAGTTATCTGAAATATATCTAAAAGAAGCCACTCGACTAGTTGATAAATACCACTATGTGCGCCAAGTAATATGGGCATTTGAGAGAGTGCGAAAGCGAATCCAAAAGAAATACGGAAAAGAAAACCGATTATTGTTTAAGCACTCAAAAAGAATACTTACAATGAGAAGAAGCAAACTCAAATCGGAACAATTAGAAAAAGTCGAATACCTGCTATATTTCAACGACGACTTAAGAAGTGCCTATTATTTAAAAGAGTTATTTTACGAAATACTTGATTGTGATGATGGAAACAAGGGAAAGGAACTGCTTTCTGAATGGATTTTAACAGCACAGAGCAGCAGATTAAAAGATTATTATGACTGTGCAACAACGCTTCAAAATTGGTCTAAATCCATATTTAATACATTTGATTATCCATATACCAACGGATTTACCGAAGGGTGCAACAACAAGATTAAAGTTTTAAAAAGAAATGCTTACGGATACCGTAATTTTAATAGATTCAGAAAAAGAATATTACATATGTTTAACTACAAAAAATCTAATATTGGAAAGGCGGTTGCCTAAAAATCGCAACCGCCACAAAAAATTCCATTATTCAATTTTGACCCCAACTATTGACAAAGAGCCTAAAAATTAAAAAATAATTTCCTTAAAAAACTCAGGCACTACCTTGCCCTCACATTCAAAGTCATTTCCGTCAAGGTCATCAAAAAGACCAAAGTGCAACGGCACTGTGTATTTTGCCCCCACAACTTCCGAAAATCTCTTTGCATCTTCCATATTCATATTGTTTCCTACGCCGTTTACAGGAAGAAAAACGGCCTCTATATCCTTTGGAATATCATTGAGTACAGTTTTGTTATACAATGTATCCCCTGTCACATAATACTTCTTTTCGCCGTCGTCTATTATCATACCGATGCTGTTTGCATCCGAATGGTCTGCTTTGACTGCGGAAAAATGTATCCCTTTGAATGTCCATTCTGTATAAGGATGCATACGCACATAATTGTTGTTTCCGCCCATTGTTCTCACATTTGCCCAGGCATTTTCTGATGCAAGAATAAGTATTCCCGAATCCTCACTGATAAAATGTGCAAGAGTTTCAGGATCAGTATGGTCGAGATGATTGTGAGTAAGCACGATTACATCGGGTTTAATATCAAACACTTTTTCATCGACGGGTACTCTTCTTGCACTTTTTGGATTAAGTGCTTTACAGGAATCAGAAAGATAAGGGTCAATCATTATCTTCACATCATCTTTTTCAAACAGAAGTCCCGCCTGTCCGAGCCAGGTAATTTTCATAACTATCTTCCTTTCATTGTGATTCAAAAAGGTGCAAAATATGATTTTGCACCCATTGAATTTTATTTAAATTGTATTAGAAATTAGTCGCTTTTATCATAAAATAACTCTGAGGATGAGCACATACAGGACATACTTCAGGCGCTTTTTTGCCGATATTGATATGACCGCAGTTTGAACATTCCCAGATCATATCCCCTTCTCTTGAAAATACAAGACCGCCTTCAATGTTTGAAATAAGTTTTCTGTATCTTTCTTCATGCTCTTTTTCTATCTTTGCAACCATTTCAAAAAGTGCAGCAATATCGTCGAATCCTTCTTCTTTTGCTTCCTTTGCAAATGTTGCATACATATCTGTCCATTCATAGTTTTCGCCTTCAGCAGCATCAATGAGGTTTGTCATTGTGTCAGGCATACCGTCGTGAAGAAGTTTGAACCAGATTTTTGCATGTTCTTTTTCATTGTTTGCAGTTTCTTCAAAGATTTTTGAAATCTGAACATAGCCGTCCTTTTTTGCCTTTGAAGCATAATATGTGTATTTGTTTCTTGCCTGTGATTCCCCTGCAAATGCAGTCATAAGATTCTGTTCTGTTTTTGTATCTTTTAAATTGCTCATTTTTATATCCTCCTTAAAATTTAAATAGTAGAATAGTCAAAATTTTCAAAATGAAGTTTAACTCGCACATCAGAG
>JAZSJF010000214.1:0-3439 GCA_045534195.1 Clostridia bacterium
CTCTGTTGAAGATAACGGACAGGGTATATCATTCTGTGTATACTGTTATAATGTTCAACCAAACATAAAAATAGATTATCTCACAGGCTATAACAGTCTGGAAACAGAAAATACTGTTATACCGACAGAATCAAAAGAACAGAAACCGAGTGCCGAAACATCTGTCAAAAAGGGAGTATTTCGTACTCCATCGGGCAAAAGATATCATTTCGATGCGGAATGCGGTGGGAAAAACAGTTATAAAACCACACTGGAAGAAGCAAAATCATCCGGTCTGACACCATGTTCAAAATGCACTGACTAAAACACAAAAAACACCATACAGTATTCATTTTGTAAAATAGAAGAACACAAAAAATTCAAGGGGAGTTGACATTTCAACTCCCCTTGGTTTATAAATTTAAATTTCAGATTCTTTCAAATATCCAGAGTGTATTTACATTTCCTTCTTCCTCTGTCAGCAGATGAACAGAAATCTGATATCTTTCTCCTGTTATTCTCTCATAACTGATAGAAAGTTTCTTTCCTTCAATAAGTTGTCTTTTCATAACCTCATACTCAAGGAAGTTGAGAAGCGGTCTGTGATAATCAGACTTAACCACATCGTGAATATATTTTGAAAATACTTCAGAAAATCTTGCATCAGGTGTCTGATACTTCTTTAAATTGGAAGGAATAAGTATAGGACGCGGTGTATCAGTTTTTAGATTTACGCTGTAAATCCCCACATATCTTGTACCCAGTATGGACAACAGAGCATCAAGTTCTGTTATTCCTGTTACTATGTGTTCCACATCAACTGCTCTCTCTTCCACAACAGTCTGTGCACCTTTTTTCTGATAGTATTCCGCCTTCTTTTCGTACATTCTTTTTTCGGCTTCTTTTACTGCGATTTCAACATCAAAGTTTACACTTTCGAAGTCAACACCCACAGAGATATGGTAATCCTTTTCTTTGGATTTTCTGATTACATTATCTACTTTTGCATTGATATCATCTACTGAGATATTTTCTGCAAATACAAGGAATTCGTCACCGCCCATACGATAGATGTTGCATCCTTCAAACTCTTCCTTAAGAGTATTTGCAACAAACAAAAGCATATTATCACCGGCAGCATGTCCGAATCTGTTGTTTATAACATGAAGTTCATTAACGTCTATGTATATGCACGAAAACTTTTCCGGATGTCTGTCTTCATACAGTTTTATATCCTTTTTGTATGCAAGTCTGTTTGAAAGTCCCGTAAGTGAATCTGTAACCGCCACCATCTCTGTCTGACCGAGATACTTTTTGTTGTGGATTGCGATTGAGAAACAAACTGCAATTTCATTGAGAAGGTCTTTTACATTTTTGTTTTTCTTACAGTTAACAACTGCAAGTATTGATAAATCATCTTTTTTGCTGAAAATTCCCACAAAGCATACATTGTCTATTCCATGTTTACCGAGAAATTCATAGAACTCACTGTCTTTTTCAAGAAGTTCTCTGTCTCTTTCAATACGCATAACGCCCAAAGATATATTTTTTTCTGCAAAAACACTGCTGATATATTCCTCAAGTCTATGAACAAACAATTTTCTGTCATTTCCGCTGAGAAGTCTGGAACTGAAAGCAGGATTTATATAGTAATAATCCTGTCCGTCAGTATCCGTATAAATCGCTGACCTGGATTTCGCATATCTCGCTATGGCTTCAAGCGCCAGATTTATACTTGAATCGTGCTGATTGATCTCCAGAAGAAGTTTACGGATTCTGGAAGCAGATGAATTTATCCTTGACTGACGGTTTTCCATACGCACCATAATAAATACATATGCCGCCATAAACAAAACTGCAAACAACAATACAACAAACATCCATCTCATTGTTGCATGCGCATCCGCAAATACATTATCTTCAGGCAAAGCAAGCATTATATGCCAGTCGCTTACATTAACAGCTGAATGGTGAATAAAAAGTTTTCTCCCCGAAAGTTTGGACACAAAGGAACTGAAACCGTTTGAACCGGTCATGATAGCATCTCTCAGTGTCTCGAATGTATATCCGTCTTCAAACTTTCTGTCTGAAAGAGAAGAAATATTCTTTACATCATTGTTTCTTGTATCGACAATAAAATCGCCGTTTCTTCTGTCAATAACATACAGTTGATACTCACCTAAGTCTTCACTCGGAGTAAATCTTTCAAGCATAGTGGAAAGATTTGTCACACCGTAAAGTACACTTACAACTTCGCCGTCAACCACGACAGGCACAGCCATTCTTACAACATATCTGTCATCCTTGGTGACATCGCGTTCTTTACCGCTTACATATGCGCCTCTTCTGGATTCAGAATAAAAAGATACTTCTTTCAACGGTCTGATAGAACCGCTCTTACTTACAATAGAACCGTCCGGCATAAGGAAACCGATATTATCTATAAGTCCTATGGATTTGAAGGATTTGAGCAACACACTGTAATCCTCACCGTTTTTTTTCAGTTTGGCAGCGAAGTTTGCCATGGTGGTGAGGTTTTCCATATCAGATGCTACCTGAAGTTCAATATCCGACTTGATTTCCTTGGTCTGTATGTGAAGAGATTCAAACCCGATCTCTCTGGCATTGGAATATACAAAAGCCATTGTTGTCAGAAACAGACAGACAAGCAACACACCAATTGTGACAGTATATATAATTCTGTATCCATTATTAATAGATTTCAATCTTTTTTTCATATAACTACTTCTTTCAAAAGTTTAGTTATAATAATTATATACCTATATTCGCATTAATTCAAGTACTTTATATGAATTATTACAAATATTGTTAAATTATTACAATTATCACTTGTATAATTTGTGATTTCTATTCAAACTGTGAATTATAAAGCCCTGAATAAAAGCCGCCCTTCTTCATAAGAACATCGTGACTTCCTGCCTCTATTATGTGTCCGTCCTTCAACACCAGGATACAATCTGCATTCTGAATTGTAGAAAGTCTGTGAGCGATGACAAATGAAGTTTTGTTTTTTCTCAGTCTGTTCATAGCATCCTGAATGCGGATTTCCGTACGGGAATCCACATTTGATGTTGCTTCATCAAGAATAAGCATATCCGAATCAGACACAAACGCCCTGGCTATCGTGATAAGTTGTCTTTGCCCTTTGGATATATTTATCCCGTCATCGGTAATCATAGTATCATATCCCTCAGAAAGTCCTTCGATATATGAATGTATATGTGCCGCCTTTGCCGCATTGATAACATCTTCTCTCGTTGCACCTTCTCTGCCGTAGGCAATATTATCAAAAATAGTGCCGTTAAAAAGCCAGGTATCCTGAAGTACCATTGTATATGCTTTTCTCAGGTGGTTTCTCTTTATGTTCTGTGTATCCTTTCCGTCAAGAATAATATTTCCCGACAATGGATCATAAAACCGCATAAGAAGGCTTATTATA
>JAZSJF010000292.1:0-6227 GCA_045534195.1 Clostridia bacterium
TCATTTAAAGTAAGGCTAACAAATTTCCCTTCTGTATCAAACTTATCACTGCCACAAAGATATACAAGTTGTTTTGAATGATTTCTGAAAGCCCGATGATTGCGTACGCCACCTTCTCCCAAAGAGAGAATTTGTCCTTTAAGGTTAAAAGCAGTTGAAGAAAAGAAAGAAATATCTATATAAAATTTTGTCAACGATTCTAATGCAAAATCACCGCCTAAAATGCCGGGATATTCAACAACTTTTCCTCCAGTGCAATAGGTATTTATACCATGCTCACTTAAAAAGTCTGCCAGCAGCATATTGCAAGTTACAACAGTTATCCCCTTTTTTTCAATAAGAAAACGTCCCATATATTGGGTGGTAGAAGATCCGTCAAGAAAAACAACGTCACCGTTTTTCACTAAAGATGCAGCCTTTTTGGCAATTGCGTTTTTTGCTGTTTTCATACTGTGCTGACGGAATCTGAACGGAGAAATATTGGCATCTTTATAGAACAGTTTAGGGACGGGGCATTTTTTGTTACAAAACACTTGAATGATTTTATATGGAGAGAAACAAGTCTGCGATACAGAAAATCCATTTGCCAGAAGTGTCCTTGCATATCCTGTGCGCAGTTTGCTTTGAAATGTATAAAGAATTCTTAAAAAAATACAATTAAAAAACAAAAATCACTCATAAGTTAATCTGTTTGTTAACTTATGGGTGATTTTTTTAATGTATCATAATAAAAAGATATATTGTTGAATCCAACGATATACGCCGCATCCTGGACGGTACATTCGCCGTTTTCTATAAGTTTTTTTGCTTCAAGTATTCTTATGGAGTTTCTGTAGTCTATAAAACTTTTTCCTGTGTATTCCTTAAAAAGTCTCCTGAAATTTGATTCTCCCATACCGCATATATCCGCATAGCATGAGACGGGCTTGTTTTCGTAGTATTTCTTTGTGATTTCATCTATTGCGGGGCTGATTTTCAGATATTTCTTCGGTACACTCAATGATTTAAGTTGCATAAGATACACAAGTTCGTACGCCTTTGCCATAAGAAACACAGAGTTTCTCATATTGTCCGGTGTTACTGATGTAAAAATATTTTTGAAATCATAATTATCATTGATTACAGGTGTATGCAAAAAGGGGAGTTCGGTATCGGCGACAATATCAAATATTATCATTTTCATCGTGGTGTCATCTTCCAGATAAACTGCTTCATAGGGAAGATTTTTCGGTACAAAAAGCACCTGACCTTCTGTAGCGGTAAGAGTTCTGTCCGAAAATGTGTATTTCATCTTTCCTTTCTTTACATAAACAAAACTTAATGTCTGTTTGCCGTTTTTGTATGAAACGACAAAGTCTTTTTTTCTTACTACGCTTATATATCCTACATCACATATTCTGAAATTTATCTGTGTACCAAATCTTATATCTTCCATATTGCTCTCCCGAAATTGGCGAATACCATATATTTATTATCAAATAGAGTATTGCGTTTGTATAGAATTATTGTATACTTATATGTGAAATATGTCAATATACAATTGTCAAATAACGGATACATACGGAGAGAATATTATGATAGGTATAAGTAACAAGGTTATCAAAAACCAAAAGAATTTCTGGAACGGATGTGTGTTTCATCCTACAGATGCGGTAGAGGACAGTTGGGGAAGAAGGATTCTTGACCGTATATCAAAGGATAAAGCAATCAATATGATAAGAGTATATGCCATGTTTGAAGATATCGTGTACTATGATGATGAGGGGGAAGTGGCTTATGATTTCAGAGTGAGCGATCTTCGTCTTGATTATCTTGTGGAAAAAGGCTTTGACATTATGATTGCATACGGTATGATACCTGAAATTCTTTCCTCTGACAAAAATGAACTTTCCAATGTAAGCAAAAATGCAACAAGATACAAAGGCAAAATGCTCTATACTTCCAAACCCAACGATATAGGTCTGTGGGAAGAAATATGCTATGAATATACAAAGCATATTGTAGAAAGATATGGCGAGGATGTAGTGTCAAAGTGGCATCTTCATTGCTATAACGAACCTGATATCGGCCCGTTCTTTATGAGAGAGATGGAAGAGGATGGCGCAGAAGCAAGAACAAAGGTAAGAGTAAGAGAATATCTCAAAATGTACAAGGGATTTGTAAACGGTATTACAAGAATATCCGACAAACTTCATATAGGTGGTCCTGCTCTGGCAGGCAATCTTATGTTTCTTGATGAATTCTTAAAGGATGTAAAAAAAGAAAATGTCCGTCTTGATTATATTGCTATGCACAACTATGGCGGTGTAGGATACAAGGGTGCTATGGAAAAAGGTTTTTGTACCGATTATTGGCTTGAAACCCACGAAAATCGTATGGCAGTTATAAGGGATAACGGTTTTGAAGACACAGAAATTGTATATGATGAATGGGGAATGGCGGCAAATGGATTTTTTGATGTGGATGAATGTCCTGCATTTATAGCAAGAGAAACGGAAGTTTATTCTGCTTATTATGTAAAACTTATCAGACAGATTATAGACAGAAATTATAAGATGTCAAACCTTATGATATGCCTTTCCGGCCAACACGAAATGAAGTATGATTTCACCGGTTTCAGAAACTTCTTCAGTCTGAATTTCTTTGCAAAACCTATATACAGTGCATTCATACTTGCATCAAAACTTCATACAGGGCTTGTAGAAGCGAAGTATAATAATGACAATATCTTTGTGATACCTACAAAGAATGAAAAGGACGAATATGCGGTGCTTCTGAGTTATTCTTCGGATAAATTTCAGGAAGATATCCCTGAAATACACGAAGAAGTCACCTTCGACAATATCCCTGACAATCAGAAAGTGATAATCTATTGTATAGACAAAGAAAATGCAAACCCATACAGACTTTATGAAAGAATGGGGCTTGACAGAAACTTAAGCGGAGAAAACATAAAAATTTTAAGAGAAGAAGGGAAAATCAAGCCTTTTGCCACTTTAACTTCAAAGGACAAAATCACACTTAAACTTACTCCGAACTGTGTGTATCTTATATTAACGGAAAATTAAGGAGAAATAAATGAACAAAGAATACTTGCTTAATACTCATACATCAAAAATATTGTATGACAAAATAAAGGATTTACCTATAATCGACTATCACAATCATCTGTCGTTGGATGATATAAAGACCAACAGAAGATATACCGATATATATGATTTGTGGATAAAGCCCGACCCGTATAAGCATCGTGCTATGAGAATGTGCGGAGTGGAAGAAAGATATATAACGGGTGATGCACCCGATAAGGAAAAATTCTTCAAATGGTGCGAAACACTGCCAAAACTTATAGGAAATCCTCTTTATGTATGGTCAATGATGGAACTTGAAAGAGTCTTTGGTATTATGGATTTTCCAAACAGTGATAACCGGGAAGAAATCTATAATAAAACAAATAAATATCTTAATGAAAATGAAATAACACCTATGTCACTCCTTAAGATATTTAATGTAGAATTGGCATGCCCTTGTGTGAGCCTTTTTGATGATGTATCATTTTTTGAAAGTATGGATATTCTTTCTCCGTCTCTTCGCGGTGATGATATAGTTCTTCCCGATAAGGATACAATAAAAACCCTTCCGTATGACATAAATAATCTTAATGATTACAAAAAGATAATTTCCCAAAGACTTGATGTGATGAAGGATGCAGGTTGTATATTTACAGATCACGCTATAGATAACGGATTTAAGTACTTTGATGATGACGGGAAGAATGAACTGAGATTTGAAAGCATCTTAAATGGTAAAAATTTGTCAGAAGATGACAAAAAGAGATTTTCCTCATATATGCTTACATTCCTTTGCTCTGAATATGCCAAAAAAGGATTAACCGTGCAACTCCATATAGGTGCAAAAAGAGAAACAAGCACAAGACTCAGAAATCTTGCAGGCAAAGCGGGAGGCTATGCCGCAATAGGAAACAGTGTGGATATAGCATCACTTACAAATATGCTCGATACACTTGAAAAAGGCGAATACAGACTGCCAAAAATTGTACTTTTTACTCTCAATCCTTCTGATAATGCAATGATTTCCGTTTTGTCAGGCTCATACTCAAAGGACGGTGTGGCGGGGCTTATAACTCAGGGACCTGCCTGGTGGTGGTGTGACCATAAAGATGGTATATGGGATGCTCTCAAAAATATCACATCATTCGGACTTCTTTCAAACTTTATCGGTATGACAACCGACTCCAGAAGTTTTCTTTCTTTTGTCCGCCACGACTATTTCAGACGGATAGTGTGTGAATTTCTTGGAGAAAAATATGAAAGAAATGAACTTATGTGCGATGTTGATTATTTAGAAAAATTATTGTATGATATATGCTATAATAATTCAAAAAATAAAGGGTGAAATATATGAAACTTTTTGATAATAATTTTACGGTGGATATCTGTTATGAAGGTAAAAATCCTTATGTAAAAAAGGCAATAGACAATCTTATTATTGATTTTGAAAGAGTGAATAAGAATAAACTTAAACCGAAATTCCTTGAATGTTTTGTAAACGGAAATATCCTTATACATACAGAAGACGAAAACAAAAAAATCGGTATGGGTGAGGGTTTTTCCATAAAGACAGAAAATGACAATATCATTATCCGCGGAGCGGGGTATCTTGGTACAATCTACGGAATATATACTTTTTCCGAAAAAGTATTGGGTATATCTCCCTGTTATCTTTTCGATGATAAAGAAATCAAAGAAAAGGACTCTCTTGAAATTGATGAACTTAATATTTTTGATTATCCGAAGACATTTAAGTTCAGAGGAATGTTTATAAATGATGAGGACCTTCTTACTGAATGGAAATTAAGCGGAAAGAAACGCCATATCGACTATCCTTTTTACGGAACTGTAACTGATATATCTGTTATAGACAAGATTGCAGAAACCGCAATGCGACTTAAGATGAATCTTATCATCCCAGCATCCTTTGTTGATATAGACAACCCCAATGAAAAAGAAATCATTGATTGTGTGACAAGTCACGGGATTTTTGTAAGTCAGCATCATGTCGAGCCTTGCGGAGTATCACACTTCGGATTTCATAATTATGCCAAAAAGATGGGACTTGAAGGTGAAGCATCATATTTTTCAAATAAGGAAAATATGACTAAAGTCTGGAAGGACTATATAGAAAAGTGGGCAAAGTATGACAATGTAATATGGCAGTTAGGTCACAGAGGCAAAGCAGATGTGCCTATCTGGGATACAGATAAATCCATATCCGATGATGTAAAGGAAAGAGGCAGGATTATTTCCGAAGTGTATTCCTTGCAGAAGGATATGATAATGTATGCCACCGGAGGCAAGGCGGAGTATTTTACATCTACATTATGGATGGAAGGGGCAGAACTCTTCAGACAGGGTGTGCTCAAATTCCCTCAGGATACAATAATTGTTCTCTCTGATATCGGCACCAATCAGATGTTTGGCAATGATTATAATGAGATGGAAAGAACAGATGATACCAAAAGAGGGATATATTATCATTCCCAGTACTGGGCGGCGGGACCTCATCTTATACCCGGAGTGGGCATTGATAAAATGTATTACAATTTAGATAAGGCGGTAGCAAACAAGGATACAGATTATATAATACTCAATTCGTCAAATGTAAGAGAATTTACATATGAGATCAAGGCATACTCACAGATGGTGTGGGATTTCGGCGGATTTTCAAAAGAAAAATATATGTCCGATTATACAGAGTATATAGGTGCAGATGACGAATTGGTCAAATCACTGATAAAAGAATATTATGATTCATTTGCGGTACTTGATAACAGTTACTTACATTTAAGAACGCCCGAAAAGTTTGATTATAATTACGACGAAAATCCCGAAGGGATAAAGAACTTCCAGTTAAATGACGGCACGGTATGGTATGCAAGTATGGTTATAATGGACAGATTTATTTCGGGAGATTATAAAAGATATTCCGAAATGGCAGATGGCATCTATAATTCGTTGATTGAGAATGGTGCCAAAGGGTTTCTGAATATTACAAACCGTGCAAGAGATGTGTTGAGATTTTGTGATGATGATTTAAGAAGACATCTTATGATCAAATGGGTAAATCCTGCATGTTTAATGCAGGCTCTGTATAAAGCATATATAAGCATATATCAGGCACAAAAATTCGCCCTTGAAGGTGATAAA